>JAHFRO010000137.1:0-2522 GCA_023266245.1 Betaproteobacteria bacterium
TGGGTGGCCGACAGGCTGCACCAGGCGCTCAAGCTCAAAGTCTCGCTTGCCACCCTCGACGTCTCCTTCTACCGCGACGACTACGAGAGCCGCGGGCTGCACCGCGACGTCAAACGTTCCGATATCCCCTTCGAAGTCGAAGGCCGCGATCTGGTCCTGGTCGACGACGTGCTCTACACCGGCCGCACCATACGCGCGGCGCTGAACGAGATCTTCGACTATGGCCGCCCGGAAAGCGTGAGGCTTGCCGCGCTGGTGGACCGCGGCGGGCGGCAGCTGCCGATCGCGGCGCAGTTCGTTGGCGCAACGGTCGCGCTCAAGCCCGGGCAGAGTGTCGCGCTCACGCGCGACGCGGGCGGACGGCTCGCCCTCGTGCTGCGCGAGGAGGCCACTTAACATGTGGCTTAACGCCTCCAACCCGCAGCTCAACAAGAAGGGCGAGCTCCATCACCTGCTCACGCTGGAAGGGCTGCCCGCCGAGATCCTGTGGCAGATTCTCGATACCGCCAAGTCCTTCGTCGGCGTCAAGGTGAAAAAGCTGCCGCTGCTGCGCGGCAAGGCGGTGTTCAACCTGTTTTTCGAGCCTTCCACCCGCACCCGCACCACCTTTGAGATCGCCGCGAAGCGGTTGTCCGCCGACGTCATCAACCTCAACATCAGCGCCTCCTCGCAGACCAAGGGCGAGAGCCTGCTCGACACCGTGGACAACCTCTCGGCGATGCACGCCGACATGTTCGTGGTGCGCCACAGCGAGAGCGGCGCGCCGCACTTCATCGCGCGTCACGTGGCGCCCGAGATCCACGTGATCAACGCCGGCGACGGGCGCCATTCGCACCCGACGCAGGGCTTGCTCGACATGTACACCGTCCGCCACTACAAGAAGGAGTTTTCCAACCTGCGGGTGGCGATCGTGGGCGACGTCCTGCACTCGCGGGTGGCGCGCTCGCAGATCCACGCATTGACGACCCTGGGCTGCCCCGAAATCCGCGTGATCGGGCCCAAGACGCTGCTGCCCGCCCACGTCGAGCAGCTCGGCGTGCACGTCCATCACGACATGCGCCAGGGACTGAAGGACGTGGACGTGGTGATGATGCTGCGGCTGCAGAACGAGCGCATGCAGGGCGCGCTGCTGCCCTCCGCCCAGGAGTTCTACAAGTATTACGGGCTCACCAAGGACAAGCTCGCGCTCGCGAAGCCGGACGCCATCGTGCTGCATCCGGGACCGATGAACCGCGGCGTGGAGATCGACTCGAGTGTGGCCGACGGCAAGCAGTCGGTGATCCTGCCGCAGGTCACCTTCGGCATCGCGATCCGCATGGCGGTGATGAGCATCATGGCCGGGAACAAGTGAGCTATCAGCCATCAGCTTTCAGCGGTCAGCCAATACAAGAGACCCTGGGCAAGCTGAGAGCTGATAGCTGAACGCTTACAGCTACAATGAAAATCCATATTAAAGGCGGCCGGCTGATCGACCCGAAAAGCGGCGTGGACGCGAAAAAAGACGTCTACATCGCCGCCGGCAAGATCGTGGCCATCGGCGAGCCGCCCAACGGCTACACCGCCAATCGCGTGATCGACGCAACCGGACTGATCGTCTGCCCGGGACTGGTGGACCTCGCGGCGCGGCTGCGCGAGCCGGGTTTCGAGTACATGGCGACCCTGGAATCGGAGATGGAAGCGGCCATCGCCGGCGGGGTAACCAGTCTCGCCTGCCCGCCCGACACCGATCCGCCGCTCGATGAGCCGGGGCTGGTGGAGATGCTGAAGTTCCGCGCCAAGAACCTCAACCGGGCACGCGTCTATCCGGTGGGCGCGCTCACGCAGGGGCTGAAAGGTGCACGGCTCACCGAGATGGCGGAGCTGGTGGACGCGGGCTGCGTTGCGTTCTCCCAGGCCGATGCGCCGCTTACCGACCACCAGGTGCTGTACCACGCGCTGCAGTACGCGGCGACGTTCGGATTCCCGGTGTGGCTGCGCCCGCAGGACGCCGCGCTCGCACGCGACGGGGTCGCGCATGACGGGCAGGTTGCGACGCGGCTGGGGCTTGCCGCAATACCGGTGTGCGCCGAGACGGTCGCGCTCTCCGCCATCCTGATCCTCGCGCGCGAAACGGGCGCGCGCGTGCATCTCGCCCGGCTCTCCAGCGCCGAGGGCGTGGACATGGTGCGGCAGGCCAAGCGGCTCGGCCTGCCGGTGACCTGCGACGTCGCCATCCACCATGCGCATCTCTCGGAAATGGACATCAGTTACTTCGACGCCAACAGCAATCTCAACCCGCCGTTGAGGAGCCTGCGCGACCGCGACGCGCTGCGCGCGGCGCTCGCCGACGGCACCGTGGACGCGATCTGCTCCGATCACACGCCGGTGGACGAAGACGTGAAACAGCTGCCGTTCGCCGAAGCCGAGTCCGGGGCGACCGGGCTCGAGCTGCTGCTGCCGCTCACGCTCAAATGGGCGGAAGAGTCGGGCACACGCCTGCCGTTCGCGCTTGCCAAGATCACCTCGGATGCGGCGCGCGTGCT
>JAHFRO010000137.1:2622-6319 GCA_023266245.1 Betaproteobacteria bacterium
ATGAATCCCCTGCTCGATTTCTCGGGGCTGCCCCGTTTCGCCGACTTCAAGCCCGAGCAGGTCGCGCCGGCGGTGGACCGGCTGCTTGCCGAGAACCGCGCACTGATCGCGCGCGTCTCAGCACCGGAGGTTCCTGCCGGCTGGCGCGACTTCGTGCAACCACTGGAGGACGCCAACGAGCGCCTCGCCCGGGCGTGGGGCGTGGTGGGACATCTCAACGCGGTGATGAACAGCCCCGAGCTGCGCGACGCCTATAACGCCAGCCTGCCGAAAGTCACGCAGTACTACACCGAGCTCGGGCAACACGAGGGATTGTTCACCCAGTTCAGGACGCTCAAGGCGAGCGCCGGGTTCGAGCGCCTCACGCGCGCGCAGCGCAAGATCGTCGAGAACGAGCTGCGCGACTTCCGGCTCGGCGGCGCGGAACTCCCCCCGGAGAAAAAGGCGCGCTTCATGGCGATTCGCGAGCGGCTCTCGCAGCTCTCCTCGCGCTTTTCCGACAATGTGCTCGACGCGACCGACACCTTCGCGCACACCCTCACCGACCCCGCGGAGGCCGCCGGCATCCCGGAGGACGTGCTCGCCGCCGCGCGCGAGGCCGCGCAAGCCGAGGGCAAGCCGGGCTGGAAGTTCACCCTGCACGCGCCCTCGTATCTGCCGGTGATGCAGTATGCGGAGAATCGGCGGCTCCGTGAGCTGATGTACCGGGCGTACGTGACGCGCGCCTCGGAATTCGGCAAGCCGGAATGGGACAACACGCCGCTGATTGCCGAAAGCGTGAAACTGCGCCGGGAGCAGGCGCAGCTCCTGGGCTTCGCCAGTTACGCCGATTACTCGCTCGAGCCCAAGATGGCGGAATCGCCGCGGCAGGTGCTCGATTTCCTGGGCGAGCTCGCATCCCGCGCCAAGCCCTACGCCGGGCGCGATCTCAGGGAAGTAACCGAATTCGCGCGCGCGGAGCTCAAGCTCGACCGGCTCGAGGCATGGGATCTCGCCTACGCCTCCGAAAAGCTGCGGATTGCGCGTTACGCCTTCTCCGACCAGGAAGTGAAGCAGTACTTCCCGGAGACCCGGGTGCTGCCGGGAATGTTCAAGCTCACGGAAACGCTCTACGGGCTCAGGATCGCTCCCGCGAAAGCGCCGGTGTGGCACCCGGATGTGCGCTTCTACGCGATCCACGACCGCGCGGGCAGCCTCGTCGGGCAGTTCTATGTTGACCTCTACGCGCGGCCCTCCAAGCGCGGCGGGGCGTGGATGGACGAGGCGATCACGCGCCGGCGGAAGGAAGGCGGGGTGCAGACGCCGGTCGCCTACCTCAACTGCAACTTTTCCGCGCCGGTCGGCGGCAAGCCGGCGCTCTTTACGCACGACGAGGTGATCACGCTGTTCCACGAGTTCGGACACGGGCTGCACCATCTGCTGACACGCGTTGACTATCTCGGTGTCGCCGGCATCAACGGCGTGGAGTGGGACGCGGTGGAGCTCCCCTCCCAGTTCATGGAGAACTTCTGCTGGGAGTGGGAAGTGCTCGCGCCGATGACCGGCCACGTCGACACCGGGGAGCCGCTGCCGCGCGCGCTGTTCGACAAGATGCTTGCGGCCAAGAATTTCCACAGCGGCATGCAGACCGTGCGCCAGCTCGAGTTCGCGCTGTTCGACCTGCACCTGCACTACGACTACGATCCGCACGGCGCCAAGAGCGTCCTGGAGCTGCTCGACGAGGTGCGCTCGCGCGTGGCGGTGGTGCTCCCGCCCGCCTACAACCGGTTCCCCCACAACTTCTCGCACGTCTTCGCCGGCGGCTACGCGGCGGGGTACTACAGCTACAAGTGGGCTGAAGTGCTGTCCGCCGATGCTTACAGCCTGTTCGAGGAAAACGGCGTGCTCGATCCCGCCACCGGCAGCCGTTTCTGGGACGAGATCCTGGGCGTGGGCGGCAGCCGCCCGGCGCTGGAATCCTTCATCGCCTTCCGCGGGCGCGAACCGAAGATCGACGCGCTCCTCAGGCACAGCGGAATGGTGGAGGCGTGACCGGAATCACGTTTTGCGCCCCCGTTTCCGAAGTGCTACATTCAGTGCGTCAGCCATGAGTGCGGGGGTCTGCGTATGAAACGACTTGCGATGCTGGCCATGGTGCTGTCCGCCGTTTCGGGCGCGCTCGTCGCCGCCGAGTTCTACCGGTGGGTGGACGAGAAGGGCAACGTGGAATGGCGCGACACGCCGCCGCCGCCCAACGCGGTAAAGGTCGAGCGGCGCAGGGTCGGGGTCAGCACGATACAAACCAGTGAACTGCCGTACAGTGTCCAGCAGGCAGCCAGGAACTTCCCGGTGACGCTGTGGGTATCCAACTGCGGCGCGCCTTGCGATCAGGCGCGCGCGCATCTCGCACGGCGCGGCGTGCCCTATACCGAGAAGGACCCGCAGGGCGACATCGAGAGCTTCATGAAGCTGACCGGCGGCACCGAAGTGCCGGTGCTGTACGTGGGCTCGAACCGCATCAAGGGCTATCTCGAGAGCGAGTGGGACGCCGCGCTCGATACCGCCGGTTATCCCCGGACGGCGATCACCTACGGCTTCAAGCCGTCGCCCAAGCCTGCGGTCGCGCAGAAGCCCGCTGCGACCGCGCCCGGCGGTGCGCCCGCTCCACAACCGGCAGCCTACCCCCAAGGGCAAGCCGCGCCAGCAAAATGAAGCTGGCGACGTGGAACGTCAACTCCCTCAAAGTCCGCCTTCCGCAGGTCCTCGAGTGGGCCGGCAAGCACCGGCCCGACGTCCTCTGCCTGCAGGAAACGAAGCTCGAAGACGCGAACTTCCCGGCCGCGGACATCAACGCCGCCGGCTATCAGGTCCTCTACAACGGGCAAAAGACCTACAACGGCGTCGCGATCTTGTCGCGTGAGCCCGCGAGCGACGCCGTCACCGCGATTCCCGGATTCGATGATCCGCAAAAACGCGCGCTTGCCGCGACCGTGAACGGCGTGCGCGTCGTCTGCCTCTACGTGCCAAACGGCGAGAGCGTCGAATCCGACAAATATCGGTACAAGCTCGCCTGGCTCACTGCGGCGAAGCGCTGGCTGAAGGACGAGCTCGCGCGCAACCCCCGGCTCGCGGTGCTCGGTGATTTCAACGTGGCGCCCGAGGAACGCGATGTGCACGATCCCGCCGCCTGGGAGGGAAAAGTACTCTTCAGCAGGCCCGAGCGAGACGCGTTCAATGCACTGTTGGCGGCGGGATTAAGGGACGGCTTTCGTCTGTTTGACCAGCCCGAGAGATCGTTTACCTGGTGGGACTACCGCATGAACGCCTTCCGCCGCAAGATGGGCTTACGGATCGACCACATCCTGCTCTCCGAAGCGCTCGCGCGACAGTGCACGTCATGCACCATAGACGCCGAGCCGCGCCGCGCCGAGCGCCCTTCCGACCACGCGCCCGTAATCGCCGAGTTAAACTTCAATTAGCCGCCGATGAACGCCGATGGACGCCGACAAAACCCGAAAACCGATTGAGCCACAGATAAACACAGATAAACGCGGATCAACAACAAAAACCCCTCACCGCCGAGGACGTGGAGGACGCAGAGGAAGAAAAAACTAGAATTCAGAACTAGAAAGAAAGGCCTGACCCCGCTCATTGGCGGCTATTTTTCGATCTTTACACCCTTCCAGAACGCGATGTAGCCCGCGATGTTCTTCGCCGC
>JAHFRO010000015.1 GCA_023266245.1 Betaproteobacteria bacterium
GTCCTTGGCGCCCCACGCGCCCTGCATCTTCAGCACGATGGGAGCTTGCGCCACCGAGATCATCGGAAAGCCGGTGATCGCCGCGCCGGTGGTCGCTGCCGCCGCGCCGGTCAGGAATTTCCTGCGTGATGCACTGGTTTTTTCCGGTGCACCTTTCTTGAGATCTTTGTTGCTCATGGTATCCTCCGATGGTCAATTGTTAAGTTGTGAACCTGAATCCCTTTCCGCAGTGGGCACTCCCCAAAGTCCGCGAAAAACCATTGCGTTTCACAATACGCAATGACGTTATTGCAGGCAAGAAATCGTAACCTCTGCGCCCCGCAAAATCAAGCGTAACACGGCTTGCGCAACCGGTGCGAGGTTAGCAGCAGATACTTACAGGACACTTACGCCGTGCCGGCACGCGCAAACGCGCCAGCGGGCGACGCACCGCCAGCGCCCAAGGCCTTGAATCGGAAGCGGTGACACCCCGAATCCGTGATGTCAGCGCACGGCCGCTGGCGCCGTGGCAGCGGGCGTGCCGACCGGCTGCGAACCGCGCTTTTCTCCGGGCTGCCAGCCCAGAATCATCAGCAACGCAAAGAAACCAATCACATACGCGACGCTCACGTGCCAGCCGTGGAACAGCCAGCGGCCCGCGTTTTTGGCTTCCGGATACATGTTGGACAGCGCTACGCCGGCAGAGGAGCCGAACCAGATCATCGAGCCGCCGAAGCCCACGGTGTAGGCGAGCATGCCCCAGTCGAAGCCTCCCTGCTTCAGCGCCAGCGCGGTGAGCGGGATGTTGTCGAACACCGCCGAGACGAAGCCCAGCCCCATGGCGCTCTGCCAGGACGCGGCGGGCAGCTTTTCCACCGGCATCATGGAAGCGCTGGTGACGAGCGACAGCAGGAAGATGGTGCCCTTGGTCGCCTCCGGCAACAGGCTCCACTCGGGTTTCCTTACCGGCACCGACACCAGGACCGCAAGGCACACCGCGGCGCCGATGAAGGGGAAGCGGTCGGCGATATCCGCATGCAGCACGTTGACATAGACATTGGCGGCGATCGCGGTCACCAGGATGAAGCCGATGATGCCGACGCGCGCCCAGTCCACCTGCGCGCCCGGTTCGTATTTCATGATCGGGGAGTACTGGTGCTGCTGCAGCGCCGCCGGAATGCCGCACACCACCAGCGCGACTGTGGCGGCGACGTAGGCGTGCAGCACCGCGATCGGGCTCACGCCGCTGATCCACATCATGGTGGTGGTGGTATCCCCCACCACGCTGCCCGAGCCGCCCGCGTTCGATGCGGCGACGATCGCGGCGAGATAGCCGATGTGCACCTTGCCGCGGAACACCGTATGCGCCATCGCCCCGCCGATCAGCGCCGCGGCGATGTTGTCGAGGAATGAGGACAACACGAAGATCATCACCAGCAGCACGAACGCGCCCTTCCAGTCGCTGGGCAGATACCTCGGCAGCACCGCCGGCACCTTGCTGTCCTCGAAATGCTTCGACAGCAGCGCGAATCCGAGCAGCAGGCACAGCAGATTGGTGAGCAGCACCCACTCGTGACCCATGTGCGCAGCGAGGCCCGCGAGACCCGCGCCGGTCTTGAAGCCGGTAAACGCGAGCTTGTAGGCCGTAATGACGGCGAGCCCGGTGAGCGCCACCTCGAGCGTGCGGTGATGAAACACCGCCACGCCGATCAAAGTGAGACCGAATAAAATGAAATCAACCGGGATGCCGGCGAACGCCGGGCCTTCGCCGCTCGCGGCAAGCGCCGCTGACGACGCGGCAGCGCCGGCCAATGCCGCAATCCACGCTAACGGCCGCACACTGCGTCCGGCGCCATGCGCGCCGCGAACCTGCCTCCCCACGCGGGCTCACTCCCGAGAAAAATTGCGCGATTCCAGCATTGGCGCGCGGCGCAACAGCGCTGCCGCGCGCCCGGCGTAGAAGCTACAGCGCCAGTTCGCGATCAGCCGGCGCCAGTGGATTTGCGCTGCTGCACGAGCTCCATGAACGGCGCCAGCAGATCCATCGGCACCGGGAACACGATGGTCGAGCTCTTGTCGCCGGCAATGTTGCCCAACGTCTGAAGATAACGCAGTTGCATTGCCTGCGGCTGCCGCGCGAGCGTCTGCGCCGCCTGGAGCAGTTTCTCGGCGGCCTGCAGCTCGCCCTCGGCGTGGATCACCTTGGCGCGCCGCGTCCGTTCCGCCTCCGCCTGCT
>JAHFRO010000138.1 GCA_023266245.1 Betaproteobacteria bacterium
CGGTTTACGTCGGTCGCGTCGCGCGCCGCGGCATCGTCGCGCCGCCGGCCGGTAACGAAGGCGTTGTAGTGCAGGTTGCCGTCTCCCAGATGGCCGAAGCAGATGATGCGCACGCCGGGATAGGTGCGCTCGAGCTCCGCGCTGGCGTTCGTGATGAAATCGGGGATGCGGCTGACCGCGACCGAGATGTCATGACGGTACAGCAGGCCCTCGGCTCGCGCCGCCTCGGGTATGGTCTCGCGCAGCCGCCACAGAGCCTGTTTCTGCGCTTCGCTCGCTGCGATCACCGCATCGAGCACCAGGCCGCCTTCCGACGCCCGGCACATGGCGCGCTCGAAAACCTCGCGCAACGCGCCCGATTCGCTCGCATCGGCGAATTCGGCCAGGACGTACCATGGATGAGACTGCGGCAGCGGTTCGCGCGTGCCGGGAATGTGGTTGAGAACCAGCTCGACGCACAATCTGGAAATCAGCTCGAAAGCGCTGACGCGGTCGCCGCATTCGCTGCGCAGCAGGGCAAGCAGGCCTACCGCCGCCGCGGGTGTCGGCACGGCGATGAGCGCAGTTACCGTGGCGCGCGGCAGCGGAAACAGCTTCAGCACCGCGGCCGTAATCACCCCCAGCGTGCCCTCCGAGCCGATGCAGAGCTGCTTGAGATCGTAGCCGGTGTTGTCCTTGCGTAGCCCCTTCAATCCGTTCCACACGCTGCCGTCGGGCAGCACCGCTTCCAGGCCGAGGGTGAGCTCCCGCGCATTGCCGTAGCGCAATACGTTGACGCCGCCGGCGTTGGTGGCGAGATTGCCGCCGATCTGGCAGCTGCCTTCGGCACCCAGGCTCAACGGAAACAAACGGCCGGCCTCTCGCGCCGCCTGCTGGATGTTGGCGAGGATGCAGCCGGCCTCCACCATGATGGTATTGTTGAGCGCATCCACCTCCAGGATGCGGTTCATGCGTGCGAGATTGAGAACGATCTCGCCGCCGGCGGCGGAAGGCGTGGCACCGCCGCACATGCCGGTGTTGCCGCCCTGCGGGACGATGCCGGTGCCGGTCTCGGCACAGATCTTCACCACGGCGGCGACCTGCTCGGTGCTGGCGGGCCGTACCACGGCGGGTGTTGCCCCACGGTAGAAACCGCGCCAATCCACGACGTACGGCTCCATGTCGCGCGGATCGGTGATCAGCCCCTGGCTACCAACCACAGCGCGAATCCGGTCGAGGATGGAGGCGGTGCGGGAAGCAGTAGAGCGGGCGGATTTCGGCATGGTCGTTACTGTTTGCTCATTATATCGGGTGACCGGAAGTCGCCTCAAAAACAAGATGAAACCACCGATGAACGCAGATGAACGCAGAAAAAACAAAACCCTTTGCCACAGAGGACACAGAGTTCACAGAGAAAAACAGGCCAGCATCTAGTGGATGCCAGCTCGCGTGGCAACAGGCGCCCCGTAATGCGCCTGTCTCGGTCTTCCTATGCAGCCGCGAGCAGCTCGCGTAAGACGTAGGGGAGGATGCCGCCGTGCTGGTAGTAATCCACCTCGATCGGCGTATCAATCCGCAGCAGCAGCGGGGCCTTCGTGGTCTCACCATTCTTGTGGTGGATGACCATGGTCACGTCCTGCATTGGCTTGATGCCGTTGCCGATGTCGAGTAGGTCTATGGTTTCACTGCCGTCTATCTTGAGCGACTGCACGCTCTGGCCATCCTTGAACTGCAGCGGCAGCACGCCCATGAACACGAGGTTGGCGCGGTGGATGCGTTCGAAGGTCCGCACGA
Organism: Betaproteobacteria bacterium; assembly: GCA_023266245.1. Taxonomy (GTDB): domain Bacteria; phylum Pseudomonadota; class Gammaproteobacteria; order Burkholderiales; family SG8-41; genus SG8-41. The sequence goes on from JAHFRO010000138.1 coordinate 1,774, forward strand.
TTACCGCCTTGACGCCGAGTAACTGCGGCCCCTTGGCCGCCCAGTCCCGCGAAGAGCCTTGCCCGTATTCCTCGCCGCCGAACACGACGGTGGACACGTTTTCCTTCATGTAGTGCATCGCGGCCTCGTAGATGCTCGTCTGCTCGCCGCTCGGGTGATGGACGGTGATGCCGCCTTCGCTGCCGGGCACCATCAGGTTCTTGATGCGCACGTTGGCGAACGTGCCGCGCATCATGATCTCGTGGTTGCCGCGGCGCGCGCCGTAGGTGTTGAAGTCGGCGACCGTCACGCCGTGCTCCTGCAGGTATTTGCCGGCCGGCGTGGTTGCGCGGATACCGCCCGCAGGGCTGATGTGGTCGGTCGTAATCGAATCGCCGAAGATGCCAAGCACGCGCGCACCCTTGACGTCGGATACTTTGCCGGGCTTCATGGTGAAGCCGTCGAAATACGGCGGGTGCCGCACGTAGGTCGATTTTCCGTCCCACTGGTAGGTGGCTCCGACCGAGGCCGGGATCTCGTCCCACATCGGGTTGCCTTCCTTGAAGGCCGAGAACACCTTCCGGTACATCTCGGGATCGGTTGCGTATTTCATGACATCCGCAATTTCCTTCTGCGATGGCCAGATATCCTTCAAATAGACCGGCTTGCCGTCCTTGCCGGTGCCGATCGGGTCCTTGGACATGTCAATGTTGACCGTGCCAGCAAGCCCGAACGCAACCACCAGCGGCGGGCTCATCAGGAAGTTGGCCTTGATGCTCTGGTGGATGCGCGCCTCGAAGTTGCGGTTTCCCGAGAGCACCGCGGCCGCCACGACATCGTTCTTGTTGACCGCGTCTTCGATCTTCGGATCGAGCGGACCCGAGTTGCCGATACAGGTGGTGCAGCCGTAACCGGCGAGGCAGAAGCCGATCTGATTGAGATAGGGCAGCAGACCGGCGTTTTCGAGATACTTGGTCACGGCGCGCGATCCGGGCGCTAGCGAAGTCTTAACGCGCGGATTTGGCTTCAAACCTTTCTCTACCGCCTTCTTCGCGAGCAGGCCGGCAGCGAGCAGCACGCCGGGATTGGAAGTGTTGGTGCATGAAGTGATCGCGGAAATCAGCACATCGCCGTGGCCGACGTCCATCGCCTGCTGCACCGATTCCTTATGAACGATGTCGGGAGTCGGATGGTCATCGACCATTTCGACCTCAGTCTGGATGCTAGTGCCCTTGACGCTGGTCATGCCATTGCCTTTGGGCACTGATTCCGGCGCCTGGTTGCCGCCGCCGCTCATCGGCCTAAACTTGGCACGGCGCTCAGGCTGCACCGGGAAGCGCTTGGCGAACGCGTCGCTCGCCTTGCCGTAGCCGCCCCCAGCCGCATCGTAAGACGAATCCTTCGGACACATATGAGGTATTTCATCGGCCGACTTGCCGTAGCCGCCTTCGGCAACCGGTTTGCCGAGCAGCTCGATGAACTTGGACTTGAGCGCCGACAGATCCAGGCGGTCGTGTGGCCGGCGCGGGCCGGCCACGGAGGGCTTGACCGAGCCGAGGTCGAGCTCCACGACTTCGGTGTAGTCGAGCTGGCCTTTTTTCGGCATGCCATACATGCCCTGCGCTTCGTAGTAGGCCTTTACGGCGGGCACGATGTCGCCGCGCCCGGTCATCCTGAGGAACTCGCAGGAGACGTCATCGACCGGGAAGAAGCCACAGGTCGCGCCGTACTCGGGCGACATGTTGCCGATGGTGGCGCGATCGGGCACCGACAGTGAAGCTGCACCCTCGCCGAAGAACTCGACGAACTTGCCCACCACTTTCTTGTCGCGCAACATCTTGACGATGGTGAGGACCAGGTCGGTGGCGGTGACGCCTTCCACGAGCCGGCCGGTGAGGTACACGCCCACCACGTCGGGCTCGAGGAAATAGAGCGGCTGGCCCAGCATGCCGGCTTCGGCCTCGATGCCGCCCACGCCCCAGCCGAGCACGCCCAGCCCGTTGACCATCGTGGTGTGCGAATCGATGCCGACCAGAGTGTCGGGGTAGAACGTCCCGTCCTTCCGCCACACTACTTGCGAAACGTATTCGAGATTGACCTGGTGGCAGATACCGTTGCCGGGGGGGATGATATGGAAGGTTTGGAATGCCTGTGCGCTCCACTTCAGGAACTGGTAGCGCTCGCGGTTGCGCTTGAACTCGATCTCCATGTTCTTATTGAGCGCGTCCGGCGTTCCATAGTTGTCAATCTGCACCGAGTGATCGACGATGAGATGGCCCGGGACCAGCGGTTCGATGATGTCAGGGTCCTTACCCTGCTTTTTCGCGGCTTCGCGCATTGCCGCGAAATCCACCACCAAGGGCACGCCGGTCATGTCCTGCATCAGGATGCGCGCGACCACAAACGGGATTTCTTCGGTGCGCTGCGCCTTGGGCTTCCAGCTGGCGAGGGTTTTCAGATGCGCCTCGGTGATCTTCTTGCCGTCGTAATTTCTCAGCGCCGATTCGAGCACGATGCGCAGGCTCACCGGCAGGCGTGAAACCTTGCCGAGCCCGGCCTTTTCCAGCGCAGGCAGGGAATAGAACTTGCCGGTCCCGCCGGCGTACTTGAACTCCTGCAGAGAGTTGAAGAGGTTATGACTCATGGTTGCTCCTGAATTTGCGCTTTCCGCATGCGTGGCCCTGAACGGGGCGTTTCATGTTGTGGCGGTGCATCGGCACCACTCGCGATAGTCATCAATTATATATTGCGTTGCGTCAGGGGCATAGCGCTGGCAGGCAGACGGGACAGCGCCGACATTCTTGGGTAAGATGTTGGCCGCAATGCGGGGGAGGCGGCACGGCGCCCGCAATCCCACAACGTAAAACAGAACCCTGCGCCGGCTGAGAAGAACGAGAGCGTACCCATGATGACCGACCGGGTCATCTTCGTCTGCACCATCGTTGTGGCGGCGGTGTACTTTTACGCCACCACGCTGATTCCCTCGCTCGAAATCGGAGATCCGCTGGGGCCGAAAGCGTTTCCGCGCCTGATCGGCGTCGGCCTGCTGATCGCGGCCGGCCTGCTGTTTCTCGAAATGTGGAAGGACCGCAAGGAGCAAGCGCCACAGCCCCTTCGCACCGGGCCGCGCGATGTGAGGCACGTCTGGATCATCGCGGGCGTGACGGTCTGGACGGGCATCTACTACGTGGTGTTCGAGACGCTGGGCTATATCGTTGCCACCGCTCTTTACCTGTTGGCGCTGATGGGGTGGTTCAACCGTGGCCGGTGGCCGGCAAACGTGCTGACCTCGGTGCTGTTCGGCGTGCTGAGCTATGTGATGTTTCTCAAGCTCGACGTCAATCTCCCCAAGGGCGTGCTGCCGTTCTGAGGCGATCGAGTGGACACGCTGGCCCATATCCTCAACGGTTTCACGGTCTGCCTGCAGCCGATCAATCTCTGGTACACCTTCGTCGGCGTGTTCCTCGGCACCATCATCGGGGTGCTGCCCGGCATCGGGCCCTCTGCGGGCATCGCTCTGCTCATCCCGGTGACGTACGGCATGAACCCGACTTCCGCCCTGATCATGATGTCGGGCATTTTCTACGGCGCCCGCTACGGCGGCTCGACCACTGCGATCCTGATCAACACGCCGGGCGAGGCTTCCTCGGTCATGACGACCCTCGACGGCTACCAGATGGCGAAGAAAGGCCGGGCGGGGGCCGCGCTCGCGATCTCAGCGCTGGGCTCTTTCATTGCCGGGACGCTCGGAGTGGTCGGGCTGACGCTGTTCGCGGTACCGCTGGCGAGCATGGCGCTCAAGTTCGGGCCGGCGGAGTACTTCACGCTGATGTTCTTCGCGATGACCGCGGTGTCCTCGCTCGCGGGCAAGTCCCCGGCCAAGGCCATGATCTCCACCATCCTGGGCCTGATGATCGCCACCATCGGCATAGACCTGCAAAGCGGTCAGCCGCGCTACACCATGGGGGTGCCGGAGCTGCAGGACGGCGTGGGCTTCATCATCGCGGTGGTGGGCCTGTTCGCGATCGCGGAAGTGTTCTACAGCATGGAGGAGATGACCAAGGGCATACGCCCTGAGATCATCCGCCTGAAGGGCAGCGTGTGGCTCACCAGGGAGGAATGGAACCGTTCGGTGATGCCGATCATGCGCGGCGGGATCGTCGGTTTCATCATCGGCGTGCTGCCCGGCGCGGGTGGCACGATCGCGGCGATTCTCTCGTACGTGTGGGAAAAGCGCGTCTCCAAGCACCCGGAGGAGTTTGGCAAGGGCGCGATCGAGGGGGTGGCTGGGCCCGAGGCGGCGAACAACTCCGATACGGCGGGCGCCATGGTGCCGCTACTCACGCTTGGCATCCCGGGCGGCGGTGCGACCGCGGTGATGCTCGGCGCCTTCATCATGTACGGCATCCAGCCCGGGCCGCTGCTGTTCCAGAACCGTCCCGACCTGGTATGGGGTTTGATAGACAGCATGTACATCGGCAACATCATGCTGCTGATCCTCAACCTGCCGTTGATCGGACTGTTCGTGCGTCTGCTCTATAT
>JAHFRO010000016.1 GCA_023266245.1 Betaproteobacteria bacterium
GGAACGGACGCGGCGCGCCAAGGTGATCCACGCCGAGGGCGAGCTGCAGGCCGCCGAGAAACTGCTCCAGGCGGCGCAGACGCTCGCGCGGCAGCCGCAGGCAATGCAGCTGCGTTATCTTCAGACTTTGGGCAACATTGCCGGCGACAAGAGCTCGACCATCGTGTTCCCGGTGCCGATGGATCTGCTGGCGCCGTTCATGGAGCTCGCGCAGCAACGCAAATCCACTGGGGCCGGCTGATCGCAAACCGACATCCCGTTACAGCCCCCGGCGCGCGGCAGCGCTGTTGAGCCGCGCGCCAATGCTAGAATCGCGCAATTTTCTCGGGAGTGAGCCCGCGTGGGGAGGCAGGTTCGCGGCGCGCATGGCGCCGGACGCAGTGCGCGGCCGTTGGCGTGGATTGCGGCATTGGCCGGCGCTGCCGCATCGTCAGCGGCGCTTGCCGCGAGCGGCGAAGGCCCGGCGTTCGCCGGCATCCCGGTTGATTTCATTTTATTCGGTCTCACTTTGATCGGCGTGGCGGTGTTTCATCACCGCACGCTCGAGGTGGCGCTCACCGGGCTCGCCGTCATTACGGCCTACAAGCTCGCGTTTACCGGCTTCAAGACCGGTGCGGGTCTCGCGGGCCTCGCTGCGCACATGGGTCACGAGTGGGTGATCCTCACCAACCTGCTGGGCCTGCTGGTCGGCTTCGCGCTGCTGTCGCGGCACTTCGAGGAAAGCCGGGTGCCGGAAGTGCTCCCGCGCTTCCTGCCTGACGACTGGAAGGGCGCGTTCGTGCTGCTGGTCATGATCTTCGTGCTGTCGAGTTTTCTCGACAATATCGCCGCCGCGTTGATCGGCGGCACCATCGCTGCAACGGTGTTCAAGCACAAGGTCCATATCGGCTATCTGGCAGCAATCGTCGCAGCATCCAATGCCGGAGGATCGGGAAGCGTGGTCGGCGACACCACCACCACCATGATGTGGCTCGATGGCGTGAGTCCGTTCGACGTCCTGGAAGCGTATATCGCTGCGTTGGTTGCGATGATGATCTTCGGGATACCGGCTGCGCTGCAGCAGCACCGCTACGCGCCGATCATGAAACACGAACCCCGCCACGCTCCCGTGGACTGGACGCGGGTGGGGATCGTCGCCTTCATCCTCATCGCCGCCATCGCCACGAACGTGGTCGTCAACCTCCGGTTCAAGCACCTCTCCGACAGCTTCCCGTTCATCGGCGCGGCGGTATGGGCCGCGATCCTGATCGCGGTGCCGCTGCGCAGACCCGACTGGAAGGTGGTGCCGGAAGCGGTGAAAGGCAGTATTTTTCTGCTCTCGCTGATCCTGTGCGCTTCGCTGATGCCGGTTGAGAAGCTGCCGAGCGCATCTTGGGAAACCGCGTTCGGGCTGGGTGTCGTTTCTGCGGTCTTCGACAACATTCCGCTCACCGCGCTCGCGCTCAAGCAGGGCGGATACGACTGGGGTTTCCTCGCCTACGCGGTGGGCTTCGGAGGTTCGATGATCTGGTTCGGTTCAAGCGCCGGGGTGGCCCTGTCCAATATGTACCCCGAGGCGAAAGCGGTCGGTCCGTGGCTCAAGCACGGCTGGCACGTCGCGGTCGCCTACGTGATCGGCTTCTTTGCGCTGCTCCTGATCCTGGGTTGGCATCCCAACGAGCGGCACAAGCCGTATGACGTGAGCCCGACGCCGGTGGGCGTCGTGGCGCCGCCCGCTCGCTAATCACGCACCGCGCCAGGAGGGGCTGCTTGATCCTGCCGGTGTTAAGGCGGCTGTTGAAGGACTCAGCGCAACTTGCGGTATAAAACCAGTAAGTTTTATGTAAGCTTGTGAGATTAAGATCGCCAAAGCGCGGGTAGCTTAGCACTTGATTTCGGATGGCCTGAGGTATAGCATTGCCGCAGCGTAGTAAAGCATCCCGCATAACAAAATCCGTGCCTTTCCACCGACGCCTGAAGTGCTTTACTGCCTGAATCCCAGTATCATGATTGCCCCCTGACCCACAACACCACCTTCGGAGGACGAATATGCTTAAGAACCTACTGAAAGAGAACCCAAAAGCGCAGGATAAGCCGAGCGCTACGCGGCGCAAATTCCTGACCGGCGCGGCGGCAGCGACCACCGGCGCGGCGATCACCGGCTTTCCGATGATCTCGGTGGCGCAAGCTCCCATCGTGCTGAAGATGCAGGGCGCGTGGGGCGCCAAGGACA
>JAHFRO010000139.1 GCA_023266245.1 Betaproteobacteria bacterium
CGCTCCTTCGTCGTACAGCGTGTCGAAGGTGTAGCGCATGATGTTGTAGAAGTCGACGGGGCCGCCGCTGCCGCCGCGGAAGGCGCGGCCGTCATTCACATCGTTGGAGTATGGGACCACGAGCCAGCGCTTGCCTTCAACGTTAACGAAGTAGGGCAAATCATCGTTGATGGCGTGGCAGCTATCGTATACGAAGCCACCCTCCTCCACGAGCAGCTCGCGGGTATTGAGACTGGGGCCGTAACGGGGCATCCATCCCAGAGGCCGCTCGCCGGTAGTGCGAGCGATGGCATCCACCGCTTTACGGATGGCCTCGCGTTCCTGCTCTCGGCCCATCTTGTGGTACTCCTCCCAGCGATATCCGTGGCCGGCCGGCTCGTGTCCACGCCGGGTTATCTCCCGCGCCACTTCCGGGTTGCGCTCCAAGGCCAGGCCGCAGGCCAGGAAGGTGCACTTGATCTGGTGTTTGTCCAGCAAGTTAAGCAGCCGCCACACGCCCACTCGGCTGCCATACTCAAAGAAGGACTCGTTAAGCAAATCGCGCTGATCCAGAGGAATCGGCGAAGTCATATCTCCTGTCGGCTCCCGGTGAGGGTCGCCATCGAGAAGAGAGTACTCGGCGCCCTCCTCGTAGTTCACCACCACCTGCACGGCAATGCGGGCACCGCCCGGCCACTTCACCGCCGGGGGATTCATGCCGTAGCCAATAAAGTCACGTTGAATCAACATTGGCAATTCTTGCTACGACCAGGCCGCAGCGGGGATCTGGTTACCCATACGTCCGCGCATTAGATCGGGTGTTTCGAGAAGAACGCGTGCACGTCGTCGATCTTCTCACATGACATGACACCATCGAAGATGCGCTGCGCGTGTTCTTTGTTCCAGACCAGCCGCGCCACATCGAAGAACTTGTTTCTCAGTTCCGCCGGGCCACGGGGACTCTTCGGATCGCCCTTGGTATGTTCAGCCCTGGCCTCGATGACGGTGCCGTCTTTGAGCCGGACCTTGACATCGCAAGGCTGCTTATAGGGAAAAAAGGCTGTGTACTCGGGATTCTCCGTGATGTCGACCCGCAGCGCGAGGTCACGAATTACGGGATTGGCGAAAGCGTTTTCGTCGAAGTTCGTCAACGCAGCGCGGCCGTGATAGATAAGGGACGCTACGGCAAACGGCAGCGAGAACTTGGAACCGAACGCGGTCTTCGGGGTCTTGTTGTGTAACGTCGTCGGCGAAAAATACGCTTGGAAATCGATACTTTCGACTTCTTGTGGATCGATCCGCCCGCCCGGCCTTCGCGCCATGACCTCTTCGATCAAATCCAGCGCAGGATGAATGGAACGGGCGCAGGCATGCATCTTGATGAAGCCTTGGGTGATGAGGAAATCCGAGCCGAGGTCGGCGATGACCATATCGGGCTCGAACGACTGCTTGGGTGCTTGGGGAATCTTGCTGATGACATCCGGTGTATCCGCGTAGATCGAGCCATATACGGTGTGCACGCCATCGGTCTCGCCAGTGAATCCGGATTGGATCAGCTCAAGCGTGAGGATGCCTAAATAGCCGCTGGCGCCGCTATATGCCCTGCCCACTGTGGCGCCGTCGATGATGGCTTTCCGGCTGGTGGCGAGCCCTAGCGTGGCGCTGACGTTGATGAGTTCGCGCATGGCGTCGCGATCCAAGCGGGCCAGTTTGCCGGCGGCCACAGCAGCGCCAATGACTCCGAATGTGCCGCTGGGGTGTATCGCCAGCTTGGTTTTCGTGGCGCGACTGATGCGGCAACTTGCTTCATAACCGAGGATGAATGCGAGCAGAAGATCGCGTCCTGATGCCCGATAGTGCTCGGCCATCGCCAAGGCCGCAGGCACGATCTGGATGGCTGGAAGACCCTTGGCGTAAATATTCTCCTCCACCATTTCGAGCCAGGTTCCTGCCGTTCCGTTGAGAAGCGCAGCCACGTTCGGAGACGTTCTCCTGCCGTATCCGATCACCGAAGCCTCTCCTTTCGGATCGCTCGCCAGCTGCCGCTTGGCGAAGTCCCGCATCGGCTCGGCCTGCATGCCGGCCGCAATGAGCGGCAGGCAGTCGGCAATAAGCCAGCGCGCACGGTCGATCACCTCGGCCGGAAGATCTTCGAGATTTGTCGCACAAAGGTAATCAGACAGTACCGTCAGGTAGCGCGGCGCAGCTTGATCTTGCATTTCAGGCTCCAGCCTGGAGCTCACTCAGGTTTGATGCCCGCGTCCTTGATGACTTTCGCCCAGATCGCGGTTTCGGTGCGGATGATCTCCGCCAGTTGTTCGGGCGTCGTGCCGGTCGGCTCGTAACCAACGTTGTTGATGAGCTCGCGGATACCCGGCAGGCGCAACACCTTCACCGTCTCGGCGTGCACGCGGGCAATGATGCTGCGCGTGGTGCCTGCTGGCGCGACAAAGCTGTCCCACGCGGTGACGTTGAAGCCCGCAAAACCGGACTCGTCGAGGGTAGGCAGTTCGGGTGCGAGCGGCGAGCGTTTCAGGCCGGTTACGGCGAGCGCCCGGAGCCTGCCGGTTTTGACATGCGGCAGCGACGATGCAACGCTCCCGAACAACACTTGCGTTTCGCCGCCAAGTACCGCGGCCGCCGCCGGACCGCCGCCCTTGTAAGCGACGTGCACCATGTCGATTCCGGCGCGGCTCTTGAACAGTTCCGCCGCGAGGTGCAGCGGGCTGCCGACGCCAGAGGAAGCGTAATTGAGGCTGCCCGGCTTGGCCTTCGCCAGCGCAATCAGTTCGTTCACGGATTTGGCCGGCACTAAAGGGTGCAACACCAGGATGTATTGCGCCGTCGCCAGCTGCGTGATCGGCGCGAAATCCCGGATCGGGTCGAACGCGAGCTTGCTGTAGAGGCTTTTGCTGGTAGTGAGCACGGTAGAGAAGCCCATGTACAGCGTGTAACCGTCGGGCGCCGATCGGGCGACGATCTCGGCCGCGATGTTGCCGGCGGCGCCCGGGCGGTTGTCGATCACGAGCGACTGGCCGAGGCCTTCGCTCAGTTTCGGCCCGATGATGCGCGCGAGTGCATCCGTGCCGCCGCCCGGCGGAAACGGCAACACTACGCGGATTGGTTTATTCGGGTAAGTTTGCGCAGCCGCGTGGCCCGCAAACAGCATCAGCATTACTGCCGTTCGCGCTACGATGGTAAAAGCAAATCCCGGTTTCATGCGGTCCTCCCCGGGCACCGTTCAGGCAGCCTGCGGAAAACGAAATACATTGGCGGGTTCGTCGCCACGATCGTGATCGCGCCGGATGCGCTGCGCCATCGCGAACGCGTAGGGTGCGACCTCGCACAGCAGCGCCAACTGCATCTCGTCGAGTTTCAGCCCGGCGCGGCGCGCGTGCTGGTCGGCGAGTTGGCGCGTGGCTTCGTCCACCGCGATCCCTGACAGATACGGCGGCGGCGTAACGGGGACGCGCGGCGCGCCTGCAACCAGAGCGGGGCGCCGTTCACGCCACGGTGTCGCCTGTTCATAGACATGGGCGGCGCGCAGCACGGTTGCATCATCGAAGGGCCGCCCGGCGATCTGCATTGAAAGCGGCAACCCGTCGCCGGTAAAACCATTGCAAATCGCAACACAAGGCCCGCCGGTCACGCTGAAAACAGTGTGGATGTTCGGCCTGATCCATGCGTTGAGGATCGAATAACGGTCGAGGCGCGGCGCGGGGCCGGCGCTTGCCGTCACCAGCACGTCGTATTTCTGATAGAGCGGTTCCATCTCGGCCAGCATCAGCCGGCGTTCGCGCTGCGCCTGCACGTAGTCGGAGGCCTCGAACAGACATCCCGCCAGCGTTTGCGCCAGGAAATGCATGCCGAAATCTCCGGGGCGCGCGATCAGTTCCTTCTGGTGGACGCAGAATATCTCGGTTTCGGCGATCGTCGCCTTAACGTCGAGGTAATCCTGCAGCGGCCGCATGCGCGTGTCTTCAACCTTTGCGCCCAGCTGCCGGAAAACGTCGAGCGCGGCTTCCATCGCCTGCGCGACCTCCGCGCTCACCTGCAGGTCTTCCTCCCAGAAATGCCGGATGACACCTATGCGCAATCCCCGGATGTTGCGCTTGAGCGCCGCGCGGTAGTCGGGAATCGCGCATTGCACGCTGCCTGAGTCGCGCGCATCGTAGCCGGCGATCGCCTGCAGCATGATCGCGCAGTCTTCCACGGCCCAGGTGAGCGGCCCGCAGTGATCGAAGGTGTACGAATTCGGTATCACGCCGTAGCGGCTCACCAGTCCATAGGTCGGCTTGAGGCCAACGGTGCCGCAGAAAGCAGCGGGGATGCGCACCGATCCGCCGGTATCGGAGCCCATCGCGCCCAGCACCAACCCGGCGGCAACTGCGGCACCCGCGCCGCTGCTTGAGCCACCGGTGAAATGTTCCGGGTTCCAGGGGTTGCGCGCCGGTGGCCACGGTGCATCGAACGACGGCCCTCCGTGCGCAAACTCGGTGGTGGCAAGCTTGCCAAGCAGCACGCCACCGGCCGCGTAAAGTTTTTCGGTGACAGCCGCATCCTTGCTCGGAATATTGTCGATGCACACCTTCGAATGACCGGAGGTGAGGATATCTGCTGTTGCGTAAAGGTCCTTGAGCCCGAAGGGAATGCCGTGCATCGCCCCGCGGTAGCGGCCGGCGGCGATCTCGGCTTCGGCCGCTTGCGCCTGCCGCAGCGCGAGCTCGGCAGTGACCGTGATGTAGGCATTGACCTGGGGATCGATCGCCGCGATGCGGTCCAGTAACGCCTGGGTCAGCTCGACCAGAGAGATTTTGCGTGATTGGATGAGGCGGGCGGCCTCGGCGATGGTGAGGAAATACAGTTCGCTGCTCATGGCTGAGATGGGGACACTGCCCTATTGGTTTACTCGGGCTTGATGCCCGCGTCCTTGATTACCTTGGCCCAGAGCGCTTTTTCAGCCTTGATGTAAGCAGCGAATTCCTCCGGCGTTGTCCCCGAGGGTTCCAGGCCCTCTCGCTTGAGCGCCTCCTGCACCTCCGGCATCGCGAGGATTTTCAGCAGCTCGCGGTTGAGACGGGTCACGATGGCCTTTGGTGTCCCGGTCGGGGCGAGCACGCCGTACCAGGCCCGAACGTCGAAGCCCGGGAAGCCCAGTTCCTGCATGGTCGGGACGTCGGGAGCCTCAGGTGAACGCTTCAGCCCGGTGACCGCTAGCGCCCTCAGGCTTCCCGTTTTCACATGCGGCAGCGACGAGGCAAAACTGCCGAAGAGGATTTTCACTTCGTTGGACAGTACGGCCAGGGCTGCCGGACCGCCGCCCTTGTAGGGAACATGAATCATGTCGACGCCCGCCCTGCCCTTGAAAAGCTCCGCCGCGAGATGATTGGGGCTGCCGGTACCGGCCGACCCGTAGGGGAGCTGGCCGGGTTTTGACTTGAGCAGCGCGATCAGCTCCTGCACCGAGTTGGCTTGGACCGAGCGGTGCACCACAAGCAGGAACTGTGCGGACCCGAGCAGCAGGACTGGCGCAAAATCCCTGTCGGTGTCGAATGGCAAGTTTTTGTACAGGCTGGGATTGACGACGAGCGGCGTGCTGAATCCCCACAGCAGCGTATGGCCGTCGGGCTGCGCCCTAGCGGCGATTTCCGTGGCGATATTACCCGCGGCACCGGGACGATTGTCTATAACGATCTGCTGGCCCACGAGTTCCGCCAGCTTTGGCGAGACGATCCGTGCGAGCGTATCGGACCCACCGCCCGGCGGATAGGCGACGATCAAGCGGATCGGCCTGCTTGGATAGCTCTGGGCGAGGGTGGTGCTAGTGATGGCGGAAATCGCCAGCCCCAGCGCCGCTGCGGCCAGTAGCGGTTGCGGCAAACGAATTCTCGACCTCATGGCTTTCTTCGTTGTTAGAGAGACAGGAACTCTGCTGTACCAGGGAACTTCATTTTACTGTGCGACATGTGTCTGCGACACGAGCTATGACGAGATCAACAGAAAAATCGCAGTCCCTGCGTCAGCTCGATGGATAGTTGGAATTTAAGCATGCGGGGTTTAATATAACAAGGTAATTAGGGCGAAACGTAACCAAAATAGGTGTTGAGGAATTGTTTGAACACGTTCTGGTGCCGATGGTTAAAACGGTATTCAATTTCCTTCAGGTACATCGGGAAATGATATTTGGATACGCCGCGGTAGTTATACAAAACGTGCTTAGCATAACTCCAAA
>JAHFRO010000017.1 GCA_023266245.1 Betaproteobacteria bacterium
GCGTTCCTCCGATGCCAGAATGTCCAAGCTGCCGATCGCGCGGTTGGGATCGGCGAGCGCGGCCTGCAACAGCCGCACGAGGCGCGCTCCCAACGCCTCGACGCTGGCGCGATCGAATAGATCAGTTGCGTATTCCAGCACCCCCTGGATTCCCCGGGGCGATCCATCCGCTGCCCGCTCTTCGCCCAGGCTCACAGACAAATCGAATTTGGCGTTGGCGGTGGCGACCGGCTCAAGGCGTGCGCTCAGCCCCGGCAGATCGACATTGGCCGGCACGTTGTTCTGGAACGCCAGCATCACTTGGAACAAAGGATGTCGCGACAGCGAACGCGCCGGATTGAGCACCTCCACCAGCCGCTCAAACGAAACATCCTGGTGGCTGTAGGCGGCCAGATTGGTTGCGCGCACGCGTGCGATCAGATCGCGGAAGCTTGGATTGCCCGAGGTATCGGTGCGCAGCACCAGGGTGTTGACAAAGAAGCCGATGAGATCGTCGAGCGCGCCGTCAGTGCGCCCCGCAATCGGACTGCCGATTGGGATGTCGCTGCCGGCCCCAAGCCGCGTCAAGAGCGCCGCCAAACCTGCCTGCAGCACCATGAACAGACTTGCCCCGCTCTCGCGCGCAAGCCCAAGCAGCCCGCGATGCAGATCAGCCCGCAACACCAGCGGCACGCTGTCGCCATGATAGCTCGACACCGCAGGGCGCGGACGGTCGAACGGAAGATCGAGCTGATCCGGAAGATCCTTCAGATGCTCCGTCCAGAACGAAAGTTGCCGCGCGACCGCGCTGTCTGCATCCCCCTCATCCCCCAGCACCGCGTGCTGCCACAGCGTGTAGTCGGCATATTGCACCGGAAGCTTCGCCAGATCGGCCGCACCGTCCCGGCAGCGCGCCGCATAAAAATGCGCAAGATCCCGCGTGAGCGGTGCCAACGACCAGCCGTCACCGGCAATGTGATGCAGCAGCAGCAGCAGCACGTGCTCGTGCGCCGAGAGCGCAAACAGATGCACCCGCAACGGCATCTCGCTCGCAAGATCAAAGCCCCGTCCTGCCGCCGCCGTGAGAGCCGCTGGCAGCGCCGCCTCGCTCACTTCGCTTAACGTGAACTCCACCGGTGCGGGCGCAAGGATCTCTTGGCGCGGTACGCCGGCGGCGTCGGGGAAGACGGTGCGCAGGCTCTCATGCCGTTCCACCAGATCAAACAGCGCCCCCTCCAGCGCCGTCCGATCGAGTTCACCCGCAAGCCGCACCGCCAGCGGGATCACATAGGTGGCGCTCTTGCCGCCCTCGTTGCCGCCTTCCAGGCGGTCCAAAAACCACAGCCGCCGCTGCGCATAGGACAGCGGGATCTCCGCCGGACGCGCACGCGCAACCAGCGCCGCACGCACCGACCCATGATCTTGACCAAGACCCTGCCCAAGACCTTGCGCCAGCGCCTCGACGCTCGGCGCCTCGAACAATTGGCGGATCGAAACCTCGACATCCAGGCTCGCCCGGATCCGGCTGATCAGCCGGATCGCCAGCAGCGAATGACCGCCCAGTTCGAAGAAATTGTCGTCGATCCCGACACGATCGACGCCCAGAACCTCCGCAAACAGGCCGCACAGGATCTGCTCCTGCGGCGTGCGCGGCGCGCGCCGCACAGCCTGCGGCGTGCGCTCCGGCGCCGGCAGCGCGCGACGGTCGAGCTTGCCGTTCGGCGTCAGCGGTAAAGCGTCCAGCACCACCAACGCCGAAGGAACCATGTAGTCCGGAAGACGTTGCGCGAGCGCGGAGCGCAAGGCAGCAACATCGAGCACGGCGCCGGCCGCGGCAACCACATAGCCCACCAGCCGTCGCTGGCCGGCAACATCCTCGCGCGCAATCACCGCAGCCTGCGCAACACCCGCCTCCCGCAACAGCGCAGCCTCGATCTCGCCAGGCTCGATGCGGTGGCCGCGCAGTTTGACCTGCGCGTCGGCGCGGCCGAGGAACTCTAGAACGCCGTCCGCGCGCCAGCGCGCCAGATCCCCGCTGCGGTACATGCGGGCCCCGGCGGGCCCGTAGGGATCGGCCACGAATCGCTCCGCCGTCAGCCCCGCTCGACGCAGATAACCCCGCGCAAGTCCCAAACCCGCAATGTAAAGCTCGCCCGCTACCCCCGCAGGTACAGGCTCAAGACAACCATCCAAAACATAAATCCG
>JAHFRO010000140.1 GCA_023266245.1 Betaproteobacteria bacterium
GGGCGCCCGGGCCTCCTCGGTTGTGATGGGCACCTGTTTGCGCTTGAAAACCTCCACGAACACGACGGCCGGCGCCATGCAGCCGAAGTCCATGGTGGTGCCCGCCCAGTCGAGCAGCACGGCCTGGATCTTTCCGCGATATTGTCTCTGATAGGTAAATGACATTTCTGGCTTCTCCTATTGGTTGATCATCGTATTGACGTCGACCGTGATTGCGCTGGGAGCGCTGAGCCCTCCATCCCGTCCCGCGGAAGGGCGAGGTCGCGCAGGATCGCAGGAGCGGGCGTTCAATGGTGGGGAGGGCGGGCGAATTCGCACCCGGCCCTCCTGTTACGCTGCAAGCCGCTTCAGGTTCCGAGCTCCGCCGCCCCGCTGATGAGGGTGGACAGCTTGGAGGTCTCGCGGGTGTAGGGCACGACCAAATTCGCGAATGCGCGCTGCGATGCGAGCACCTTCTTGAAGAATGGATCCTTCGCCTCGAGATTCGCGAGCACCTTCTTGGCAGACTTGATGAAGGCGGGCGCGTAGTCGGGCGGCGCGTCGAACAGCTTGACGCCCTTCTCCTTGACGAGCACCTGGAGTGCCTTGGCGTTCTCGTGGGCGAAGTACAGGATCGCCTCGAAGACCGAGGTCGTGAGCGCCACCTCCAAGATCGCCTGCAGGTCCGCCGGCAGCGCACGCCATTTGGCGCCGTTGATGATGACGTCGGCAATGTCGATCGCCTGGTGCAAGCCCTGGATCGAATAGAACTTAAAGACGTCGTACAGGCCCAGCGGCAGGTCGTTAGCGGGGTTGATCCATTCGACGCCGTCGACGATGCCGCGCTCGGCGGCAGGAATCAGCTCCTGTCCCGCAAGGTTCATCGGAATGCCGCCCATGTCTTTCAGCACGTCGCTCGGCAGGCCTGCGGAGATGCGGAAGCGCAGCTTGGTGAATTCCGCCACGGAGGTGATCGGCTTCTTGAACCATCCGAAGCACTCGGGCCCGTCGGGCGCGTAGAGGAACGGCATGACGTCCGCCTTGAGGATCTTCTGGTAATACTCGAGGTAGAGGTCGCGCCCGCCGCCGCGCATGTACCAGGCGAGCTGGCCCATCTGGTCGAGGCCGCTGCCTGATCCGCCCAGCGGCGAGCTGAAGAGCCCGCCCGCGGGGTGCTTGCCGGTGGCGTAGTGCGTCCACCACTGCCCCGTGTCGACGACGCCCTTGTTGACCGCGTCCAGGATCTCGAACGGGTTCACGATGGCGCCACTGGGGAGCACCTCGATCTTCAGTCGCCCGTTGGACATCCGGTCGACGTTGGACGCGAACTTGTTCAGCAGCGTCATGTGCGGCGTGCCGGCCGGGTTGGCGCTCTGCAGCTTCCACCGGAATGGCGTGGCCTGCGCCTGCGCGATCCCGGGAGTCACCGCTGCGCCGGCTGCGAGCCCTGCACCTGCCAGAAACTTTCTTCGTTCCATTGTCTTCTCCTTTTTCGTGGGTTGAGAGTTGCTGCTATCTAGTTAGTCCCGAATATCATGTTCGGGAGCACCAGAATGATTTGCGGGAAAAAGTACAGGATCAGTACGGCGATTAACTGCAAGACCATGAAGGGCATCATTCCTTTGTAGATGTCCGCCAGGTCCCACCGCGGCATGACCCCCTTCAAGTAATACGCCGAGAGCGCCACGGGCGGGGACAGCCAGCAGGTTTGCAGCGTCACCGC
The DNA here is from genome assembly GCA_023266245.1 of Betaproteobacteria bacterium. Lineage (GTDB taxonomy): Bacteria > Pseudomonadota > Gammaproteobacteria > Burkholderiales > SG8-41 > SG8-41. The sequence goes on from JAHFRO010000140.1 coordinate 1,703, forward strand.
GAGCAGGATGCTGAACCATACCATGTTGACCTTCGTCGCCTGCAGGATGGGCAGGAAGATGGGCACGATGACGACCACGATCGGCACCCACTCCAGGGGCCAGCCGAGGATGAAGCACACCACCAGGATCGCGAGGATCAGGAATTCCGGCTGGATGTTCCATTCGATGAGCGTGTTGGCGATGAGCGCCGGCGTTCCCAGCGCGGAGAACACCGAGCCCATGAAGGTCGAGGCGGCGAGCAGGATCATCACCATGCTCGAGGTCTGTGCCGTGCGGAATGTGGAGTCCTTGATCACCTGCCATGTAAGCCTCCCGTGTGCCGCAGTGACGATCAGAGAGCCGACACAGCCCAACGCCGCCCCCTCCGTCGGCGTGGCCCATCCCGTGATGATGGACCCGAGCGTGGCCATGATGAGCGCCGCGGGCGGAACCAGGCCGAGGACGAACTCGCGCGCCAGGTGGGCCTTGCTCACGTCGAGCTCCTTGTCGCTCAGCGAAGGCCCGAGCTTCGGGTTGAGCCAGACCCGCGTCAACGTATAGACGACGTAGATGAACGCGAGCAGGAGTCCGGGCAGCAGCGCGCCGGCGTACAGGCGCGCCACCGACACCTGGAGCACGGGCCCCATGACCACCAGCATCACGCTGGGGGGAATGAGGATGCCCAGCGTGCCTCCCGCGCAGATCGTCCCGGCGGAAAGCTTCGTGTCGTAGCCGGACCTCATCATCACGGGGGCGGCCATCAGCGCGATGATGGTCACCGACGCGCCGACAATCCCCGTGGCGGCGGCGAACAGCGTGGCCGTGAAGATCGTGGCGAGAAACAGCGAGCCGTGCATTCGACCGCAGAGCAGCTGCACCGCGTGGAAAAGCCGGCTCATCAATCCGGCGCTTTCCAGCACATACCCCATGAAGGTGAACATCGCGACCGCCGCGAGCACCGTGTCCATCATCGTTCCGAAAACCTGGAAGGTCATCAGGTGGAAGACGCGATCGCCCAGACCGATGTAGCCGAACACCATCCCGAGGAAAATCAAGGTAAACGAGATCGGGAAGCCGCCCAGGATGACGACAAAGAGCAGGCCGAGGAGGATGAGCCCGACGATCTCGTGGCTCATGGGCACCCCCGGCGGCGATACGCGGCATCATACGAGTTCAGCGGGAGCCTCTTGGTATCGATAGTCGATGCCAGTGCGCAGCGTCTTGAAGCACTTGAGGACCTCCGAGATGCCCTGGATGAGGATCAGGGCTGAGCTCAGGGGAATGACCGTCTTGTACCAGTACGCCGGGGGCCGCCAGGTGGTCATCAGAGCTTCCTTCAGATCCCACGATTCGGCGGCGAAGTCCCAGCTCAGCCACGTGAACATCACCATGCCGGGAAGGAAGAGGAAGAGGTACTGCGCGATGTCCATGCGCACCTGCGTCTTGAGCGACCAGTTCTTGGAGAAGAAATCGGTACGGATGTGCTTCTGGAGGTAGAGCGTATAGGCGCCGGCGAGGAAGAAATGCGCGCCGTAGCACATGGTCGCGATGTCGTTGGCCCACATCGTCGGCTGCCACAACTTGCGCACCATGACTTCGTAAAACAGCACCAGGAACATCGGGAAGATGAGCCAGGCGATCGCCTTGCCGGACCAGATGCTGATCCGGTCGATGACATTGGTGATGCGATCGATCTTGTCCATGCCTTCCTTGTGCGTCAACGGTTTGTGGCGCCGATGAAGTTCTTGCCGCGCACGCCTTCCATTGCCTGGGCCACCATGCGCCGGGAGTCCTCCGCGCTCACGCCGTAGGCCTCGAAGTCGGTCTTGACCCCGACACGCTCCAGGAATTCGGCGAGCCGCCGCGGCGCTCCCTCGAGGTCGCCGTCGAAAACGCTCGCCAGCACCGAGTCGCGCCCCGGGTCGATGCCGACAGCGCGCTGCAGCACTATGGGCAGGGTAAACGAGCACGCGATCCCGTGGGGCAGCCGGAAGCGCAGCGTCATCTCGTAGGAGATCGAATGCGCGAGCGCGGTCTTAGTGTTGGAAAACGCCATGCCCGCCTTGAGCGCGGCTAGCGCCATGCGCGCTCGCAACTCGCGATCTTCCGGGTTTTCGATCAGCCTCGGGAGCGTGGCGATCACCTCGCGCGCGGCGGCCACAGCGAAGGTGTCGGAAATTGGATTAGCGTTCACGTTCCAGATGGACTCGAGCGCGTGGGAGAGGGCATCGAGCGCGCTCTGCACAGTCACCGCCCGGGGCAGCGTGAGCGTCAGGTCGGGGTCGACGATGGCGGCCTCAGGCCATGTCTGCGGCAGGTGCAGCGAGTACTTCCTGCCGGCCGCGTGGTCCCAGATCGTGGCCCACGGCGTCACCTCGCTTCCGGTACCCGCCGTGGTCGGCACGGCGATCAGCGCCTTCACGCGGTGCGGGACGAATGATCCGCCCTTCGAAAGGAGCGCGACCAGTTCGTCGAAGCGGCCGCTCTGCGTCCCGACCATGAGCGCCTTGGCGGCGTCGATGGCGCTTCCGCCCCCCACGGCGAGCACCGTCTCGCACTCGGAATGATCGCACCAGAAGCGCTCGTACATCGGCGCGAGGAAGCTTACGTCGGGGTTGGGCTCGATGCGGTCCTCGACGCCAAGGAGCGAGCTGCCCAGGATGGCGCGAAGGCGATCGACGAGGCCGAGGCCTTCGGCTTCAGGGAACGTGACCAGGACGGTGCGGCGCGCGGCGAGGACCACCGGTAACTCCGCGATTGATGCGGCGCCGAAGCGAATGGCGACGGGATTCTGATAGCGATGCGACAGCGTCCCCTCCAGACATGCTTAGTTCACGTTTCCGGCTCTGGTGGCCGATTGGCGAAGTATCTGCGTCTGGACACTATTGAGCAAATTGTTTTATTTGTATTAGTCTATTCAAAAAAGCTATGATAGCGAGCAGGAGGGCAACCCCATGCGGCTCACCCAGCTGCGCTCGTTCCACGCGGTCGCGCGCGCTGGCGGATTCACCGGCGCGGCCAAGCTGCTGCACGTCAGCCAGCCTACCGTCACGACTCAGGTTCGGTTTCTGGAGGAGACCTACGGCGTCGAACTATTCCATCGCCGCGGGCGCACTGTGCGACTGACTGCCTTGGGCGAGCAGTTGTTCGAAATTGCGAAGCAGATTTTCAGTCTGGAAGGCGACGCGATTCACCTACTGCAGGATTCCGGCGAGCTTCGATCCGGGCACTTGCGCGTCGGGGCGGTCGGCCCATTTCACGTCACCGAGATGCTGGCCAAATTTAACCAGCGGTATCCGACGATGCAGGTTTCGGTTCGCATCGGAAACTCGGAGGAAGTGTTGCGCGGACTATTGGATTACCAGACCGACGTCGCGGTGCTGGCGCAGTTCACCGACGACCCGCGCTTTTTCGCGGTGCCCTATAGCCGCCACCCGGTGGTGGTGTTCGTGCATCGCGACCATCGGTTTGCACGCCGCAAGGAAATCCGGATCGAGGAACTCAAAAGCGAGCGGCTGATCATGCGCGAGGCAGGTTCCACCACTCGCAAGGCGTTGGAGAATGCGCTCAAGAGAGCGCGGGTCAAAGCAAACGTGGTGATGGAAATTGGCAGCCGCGAGACACTGCGCGAGGCCGTTGCCAAGAGGCTCGGCGTGGGCGCGGTTTCCGAAGTCGAGTACGTGGGCGATCCGCGGCTCAGCAAGGTCAGAATCTCCAATGCAGAGGTCTACACGCACGCACACGTGCTGTGCTTGGAGGAACGGCGCAACGCACGGGTGGTGAAAGCTTTCCTCGAGATCGTCGACGAGCTACGCCGGGAGAGAGCGAAGGCGGGTACTGCTCCGGCTCAGGAACGGCGCGGCTGGCATCGCCGCTAGAGGAGGTGCGTCGCCGGCGGCACGCCGGTGACGATCGACAGATTGTTGGGATTGGTGAAGCTCGGCACCACTGAGTCGGCGAGAAACGATGCGCCCTTCGCGTACAGTTTGCGCAAATAGGGCGCGGCGCCGGCCTGGATTGCCTGCGTGATGTAATCCGGCTCGCAGCCGTTGACGCACACCACCACCAGCGGTTTGTCCATCCAGCGGTAGGTCCGGCCGTTGATCGTGAGCCGTTCATTCCTCGCGGTCATTTCGACTTCCTGTGGGCCGCCTCGCGTTTCCCCGGCGGCATCCGCGTCACCTGCCGCGATCGAATCGAGGATTTTTGGATGCTTTCGAGGATCATGCCGCCATTACACGCAAGGGGTTACGGATTGTCAACAATCTATAATAGACAATCCTGGCATCGGCTGCTAAATTGAGCCGTTGTCGACCAGCCTACATCATGCAACGGGATGGTATTCATTGCGGCGCGTCGATACCGCATAATAGTTTGGCAAATCCTCACAGGGAGACCTCTATGAAACACGTGTTACATAAGCTGTTTACCATGTTGGCTGTGCTCGCGCTGGCGGCGATCTCGAGCATTGCGCTGG
>JAHFRO010000141.1 GCA_023266245.1 Betaproteobacteria bacterium
AGGTCATCAATGCCGCCACCGAGGAGGTAATGGCCCGCGTGCCGGCGGGCACGCCGCAGGACGTGGATCGGGCGGCGCGTGCCGCGCGCGATGCGTTCGAGACGTGGGCGGCGACGCCGGTGGAAAAGCGCGCTGAATGGTTGCAATCCATCGCCGACGGGCTCGCCGCGCGCGCCGATGAGATCGCACGCACCATCACCGCGGAAGTCGGCATGCCGCTCAAGCTCTCGCAGCGCATCCAGGCGGCGCTGCCGCCGCAGGTCATGGCGAGTTACGCCCGACTGGTGCGCGAGTTCCGGTTCGAGGAGAGAATCGGCAACTCGCTGGTGGTGCATGAGCCGGTCGGCGTGGTGGGGGCGATCACGCCGTGGAATTTCCCGCTGCACCAGGTGGTGGCCAAGATCGCGCCGGCGCTTGCTGCGGGCTGCACCGTGGTGCTGAAGCCAAGCGAAGTGGCGCCGATCTCGGCTTTCCTGCTGGCCGAGGTGGTGCATGCGTCGGGGCTGCCGCGCGGAGTATTCAACCTGGTGTGCGGCACCGGGCCGGTGGTGGGCGAGGCGATCGCCCGGCACCCGGACCTAGACATGGTTTCGTTTACCGGCTCGACGCGCGCCGGCAAGCGCGTCTCCGAGCTTGCGGCGCAGACCGTGAAGCGCGTGGCGCTGGAGCTCGGCGGCAAATCCGCCTCCATCGTGCTCGAGGATGCGGATTTCGTGCGCGCGATCAAGGCGACGGTGAACTCGTGCTATCTCAACTCGGGTCAGACCTGCACCGCGCAGACGCGACTGCTGGTGCCCGAGTCGCGCTACGAAGAGGCGGCGAAGCTTGCGGTCGAGGCCGCCAGGAGCTTCAATGCAGGCGACCCGATGAACGCGGAGACGAGACTCGGCCCGCTCATCTCGGCGACGCAGCGCGAGCGCGTCAGGAGCTACATCAGGAAGGGCGTCGAGGAAGGCGCTCAACTGCTGCTCGGCGGGGTGGAACCGCCGCCCGGGCTCGGCAAGGGCTATTTTGTGCAGCCGACCGTGTTCGGTCGCGTCAAACCCGGTATGACGATCGCGCAGGAGGAGATCTTCGGCCCGGTGCTCTCGATTCTGACCTACCGGGACGAGGACGAGGCGGTGCACATCGCGAACGACACGGTGTACGGGCTCGCGGGCGCGGTGTGGTCGAAGGACGAGGAGCACGCAAGGCGAATTGCGCGCCGCATCCGCGCCGGGCGGGTCGAGGTGAACGGCGGGGCATTCAACCTGCTGGCGCCGTTCGGCGGCTACAAGCAGTCCGGGCACGGGCGCGAGTTCGGCCGCTTCGGGCTGGAGGAATTTCTCGAAGTAAAATCACTGCAGCTTGCGGAATAAGTATGAAGCCAGCAGGTGCTGAATTTGGGCCGCGTGTTGAACGGCGATGCTTCCGTCCGTTCGAACACGCGGAATTAAACCGGCGCTTGCGTCCGGTTTTAATGCTACTTGGCGTCTTGGCGGTTAATTTTTGTTTTTCCCCCGCGCACGGCGAAGAGTTTCCTTCGAAGCCGGTCAGGGTCGTGATCCCGTATCCGATCAGCGGACCCACCGACATCCGGGGATCTTCACGGATGACCAAGACCTACAAGCTGATCGCGCAACACGCGCCGCCGGCGATCTCGGACACGCTGGCGCGCACGGTTGCGCAGGCAGTCCGCACCGGCTCGCGCTACCCGGTAGTGCTCGAGCGCCGTCCGGGCGGGGCCACCACGCGCGGCGCAACGACCGTTGCGCGATCGTCAGCGGACGGGCACACGCTGCTGCTCGCGAGCAACGCCACCATCGTCATCAATCCAAACTACTTCTACGGCGTGGATTACAACCCGTCGCGCGATTTCGTGCTGGTCGCGCCGCTTGCCACGATGCCGTTCGTGCTGCTGGTGAATTCGGGTTTGCCGGTGGACACTCCGCAGCAGCTCGTCGGATGGCTCAAGCCGCGCCTCGGGGAAATCAACTACGGGTCCTCCGGCGACGGGAGCACCGGGCACCTGGCGGGCGAGCTCTTCCGCCGCATGACCGGTGTTGAGGTGGTGCATGTTTCCTATAACGGCGGACTGCCTGCCCTGAACGGTCTTGCGACGGGACAGGTCTCGCTGATGTTTGCCGCGCTGCCGCTCGCCCTGCCGTATCTTTCGAGCGAGCACTTCAAGGTGCTGGGCATCGCAAGCGCCAGGCGCTTTGCGCTGTTGCCCGAGTTGCCGACGCTGGCTGAAACGGGCCTGCCGGGGTTCGAGGTCGAAGCCTGGTACGGTGTGTTTGCGCCGGCGCGCACGCCGGCTGCCGCCACCGTCTGGCTGAACGAGCGCATAGCGGCCGCCATCTCAAATCACGCGACGCGGTTCCAACTCGCCGCGCTCGGCCTCGAGGCCGTGACGGCGCCGCTTGAGCAGTTCGCCACGCGCATCAACTCCGAGTCCGAAAAGTGGGCGCCGGTGTTGCGCGCGAACCGCATACCGTTCCGGGACCCCGCCTCCTGATCCGAAAGTGAACAGTGATCGTTCATCATTCATCGCTGTTCTTCGGGCGGCTTGACCGCGCTGAACATCCTGAGCAGCAGCAGGTCGTAGACGATCTTCAACGCTCCGCAGATCACGAGCGGCCAGCCGAAGACGGACAGCGTGAGCAGGTAACCCGCCAACGTCGGACTGATCGCGGACGCCAGGCTGCGCGGCACCGCGGTCACGCTCGCCGCAGCGGGCCGCTCTTCGGGCGACACCACGGCCATGACGTAGGACGAGCGCACCGGCACGTCCATCTGGGAGAGCGCGCTCCTCAGGCACAGGAACAGGATCGCGAGCGGCAGCGTCGGCATGAGCGGCACGAGGATGAGGAACACGTTCGCCGGCAGGTGGGTGAATACCATGGTGTTGACGAGCCCGAAGCGTTCCGCGATCCGCGACGCAACCAGGAACGACACCGCGCTCAGGATGTTGGTCCAGAAGAAGATCGTTGCCGCCGTGGCGATCGAGAGCTCGAAGCGCTGGAACAGCCACAGCGCGATCAGTGACTGCACCGCGAAGCCGCCGCCGAACGCGTCGATGCTGAACAGCGCCGCCAGCGAGTAGACGATCTTCCTCGATTTGCCCAGCGGCGCGCGCCGCGCGTCCTGCGGCACCTCGATCGCAGGCGACAGCGTGCGATAGAGCAACAGGCTGGCGGCACCGAGCGCCCCGTAGGCGAGGAACATGGACTGCACCGCGGCCTTGGGCTCGAGACCGAGCCAGGCGCCGAGCAGCGCGGGAATCCCTGCCGCCTGCGCGCCGAGGGCGGCGACGAGCGACCCGATCAGGCTGTAGCGCGCAAACAGCGCGGTGCGTGACTGCGGGGTCACCGCGTGGGCAAGCATAGAGTGCTCCAAAGGTGCGAACACAGTCACATCACTGCTGGCGGGGTTGAGGACGCCGAGCGCGGCGATGAGCAGCAGCGGCCAGAAGTCGGACGTCCGGGTGAGAGCGACGCTGGCGAGAATCAGCATCAGCGAAGCGGCCATGAGCAGGCTGCGGCTGCGATAGCGATGTGCAATAAGACCGACACCCAGCGTCATGGAGCCGGCTCCGAACAGCGTTGCGGTAATGATGATGCCCACTTCGAGCGCGTCGAAGCCGAGCAGGGTGAGGTAAAAGGGCAGCAGCAGACTGATGTAGCCGTCGCCGAATGCGCGCAGCGCGCGGGTCCACAGCAGCACGCGGGCGTCACGCAGGGTGCCGGGCGGCAGCAGGAGAGAGGAAAGCGGCATTTTCCCCGCGAAGCCTAGCAAGAAAGCGGCGGAAGCATCATCATCTCAGTTTACTCGCGCGCGGCGATGTTGGTAGGATGCACCTCTTGTAGTGATGAGTGCGGAGTGATGAGTGCAGAGTGAGTCTAGCCGCAGGCGGGATGCTCTCGTTCATCATTCATCATTGTTTTTCATGGGAGACCCCGATGATAGACGTCTACAGCTGGCCCACGCCCAACGGTCACAAGGTGCACATCATGCTCGAGGAGACCGGGCTCGAGTACCGCGTGCACGGCATCAATATCCGCAACGGCGATCAGTTCAAGCCCGAGTTCCTGAAGATCAGCCCCAATAACCGCATTCCCGCGATCGCCGATCACGACGGGCCCAGCGGCAAGCCGCTCTCTCTGTTCGAGTCCGGCGCGATTCTGCTCTATCTCGCGTCCAAAGCCGGCAAGTTGCTGCCGCAGGACCTGCACGCGCGCTGGGCCTGCGTGCAGTGGCTCATGTGGCAGATGGGGGGCGTGGGCCCGATGTTCGGTCAGGCCAATCACTTCCGCCGCTACTCCAGGGAAAAAATCCAGTACGCGATCGACCGTTACACCAACGAGGCGAACCGTCTCACGCGCGCGCTCGACAAGCGGCTCGGGGAAGCGCGCTATGCCGCGGGCAACGAGTACACGATCGCGGACATCGCAATCTTCCCGTGGATGCGCGGCGCCGAGAACCGCGGCGTCAATGTCGAGGAGTATCCCAACGTCAAGCGCTGGTTCGACGAGATCAACGCCAGGCCCGCGGTGCAGCGGGGCGTGAAGGTGCTCGCCGAGGTGCAAGCCATCAACGTCGCGCCGCATGACGACAAGTCATGGGAGATCATGTTCGGCAAGGTGCAGTTCCAACGGCGCTAGAGACCCGGTGACCAGTGAACGGTGAACGGATGTGAACGGCATCCTTGACGCGTGCGTCGCTCGGGCGCGCGCGGGCGGCAAGCGCCTGGTTTTTCCCGAGGGGCATGACGGGCGCATCGTTGCGGCCGCAAGGAGGCTGAAGGACGATGGGATCGCGATTCCGGTTCTGCTTGGTCCGAGCGGCGAGATCGGCGCGGCAGCCGCGCGCGCGGGCGTCTCTCTCGATGGCATTGTCGCGTTCGATCCGGAGGAAAGCGGCCGGCTGGGGGTGTACGCCAGTCTCTATTCGGCCGGCCGGCCGAACGTGAGCGTGAAGGTCGCAGAGCGCCTGGTGCGCAAGCCGCTGTTCCACGCTGGAATGATGGTCAGGGCCGGAGACGCGGATGCAATGATCGCCGGCGCGGCGACCACTACCGGACGCGTGATCGAGGCAGGGCTGATGACCGTGGGGCTTGCCGACGGGATCCGCACGCCGTCGAGCTTTTTCCTGATGATCGTCCCGGGCAGGGAGGGGGAAGCCGAAAGGGGCTTCATCTACGCGGACTGCGCGGTAAACGTGGATCCGGATCCCGAGGCGCTCGCCGACATCGCGCTCGCCTCCGCAGAAAGTTGCCGCATGCTTCTGCGCGAGCAGCCCCGCGTCGCGCTGCTCTCGTTTTCCACCAAAGGCAGCGCGCGGCATGCGCGCGTCGAAAAGGTGACCCGCGCGCTTGCGCTCGCCCGGGAACGCGCGCCGGACCTCGCCATAGACGGCGAACTGCAGGCCGACGCGGCTCTCGTGCCTCAGGTGGCGGCGCAGAAGTTGAAGGACGAAAGCCCGGTCGCGGGTAAAGCGAACGTCCTCGTTTTTCCCGACCTCGACGCGGGAAACATCGGCTACAAGCTCACCCAGTGCATGGCGGGCGGGCGCGCCATCGGCCCGGTGCTGCAGGGATTCGCGCGACCGATCAGCGACCTCTCTCGCGGCGCAAGCGTCGAGGACATCGTCGCCACGGCCGCGATCGTCCTGGCCCTAGGAGTTTGCCGGCCTTTCGTCCGACAAACTTAGGAATTCGTCGGCCGAAGGTCGGACGAATTCCTAGCGCTTCTCGATCGGCACGTACGGCCGCGGCTCGGGGCCGTTGTACAGGGTGAGCGGGCGGATGAGGATGTTGTTCTCGAGTTGCTCGAGCACCTGCACCGTCCAGCCTGGCACGCGTCCCGCCGCGAAGACCGACACGAACAGGTCGTCCGGGATCCCGTTGAGGTAGTAGACGACGCCCGCGTAGAAGTCCACGTTCACGTTCACGCCATGGCGCGCATAGGGCTTCATCGCTTCCACGACCGCCTCGAGGATCTGGTACCACTGCGGCTGCCCCATTTCGCGCGAGAGTTTCTCTACCCCGGCGCGCATGTGGCGCGCGCGCGGGTCCTCGGTGCGGTAGACGCGGTGGCCGA
>JAHFRO010000142.1 GCA_023266245.1 Betaproteobacteria bacterium
TTGGGCGGCGACCGGGTCGAGCCCGGCCTTGAGCCGCGCGCCGCGCGCACCGGCGGCGCGCAGCAGCCGTTCGGCATCGCGCGAGGTAAGACGCTCGTCCACCAGTTCGATGCGGATGCTGAAGCGGCCGGTGAGGCGCTGTGCGAAGCGGTGGGCGAGCCTTCCGACCGGATGCTCGGTGCCGTCGGCGTGAGTGGGGAAACCGACCACCAGCAGCGCCGGCCGCCATTCCGAGATGAGCCGCGCGATCGCGGCAAAGCGCGCGCGGTTGTCCACCGCGGTGATGGTAGTCAGCGGATGGGCGAGCCGTGTTTCGAAGTCACCGACCGCGACGCCGATGCGCCGGGTGCCGAAATCGAACGCGAGCACGGTCGTGGAGTCGCGAGTCGCGGGTTGCGAGTCGCGAGTCGATTTGGGTGGGAAACTCACGCTGTTTGACCCGAGACCCGTGACTCGGGACTCGAGGACCGTCCTATCCGTGTCCCGCCTGCTCGGAGAGGCTGGCGAAGTCGATGCCGAGCAGGCTCATCGCCGCGGGCAGCCGCCCCTCGGCGGGCAGGTCGAAGATCACCTCGGGTTTGGCCTGCACGGTGAGCCAGGCGTTCTGCGCCAGCTCGTTCTCGAGCTGTCCCGGCGCCCAGCCGGCGTAACCCAGCGTGACCAGCAACTTGCCCGGGCCCTCGCCGCGCGCCACCGCCTGCAGGATGTCCTTGGAGGTAGTGAGCCCGATCTCGGAGCTCACGGTAAGCGTGGACTGCCACTGGCCGAGCGGGGTGTGCAAAACGAAACCGCGGTCGATCTGTACCGGTCCGCCGAAATGAACCGGGATCGACTTGAAGGCCTCGCCGGCGAGCGGAATGCTCACCTGTTCGAGCAGCGTGTGCAGATTCATCTCGATCGGCCGGTTCACCACGACGCCGAGCGCGCCCTGATCGTTATGCTCGCAGATGAAGGTGAGCGTCCGCGTGAAGTGCGGATCGGCCATGTTGGGCATGGCGATCAGGAAGTGATGGGTGAGGTTCATCTTCTGCATGGCTTTCGCCGTTTCCCGCTCCGTGCTACCGCGAGTTGAACGGCGAGCTTATCGTCTGTTCGAACTCGCGGAGTTAAACCGGCGCTCCGCGTCCGGTTTAACGGTAATTGTAAAGAGCGCAGCCCCCCTTCACAAATGCGCGCCGTCCGCCACCCTCAAGGCAACCGCGCAGGTGTTCCGTTCATCATTCATCGCTCTGCGCTCATCACTGCCTTTTACTTGCGCCAGAAGGCGGGGGTGAAGATCACCAGCACGGTGAACAACTCGAGCCGTCCGATCAGCATGGCGACCGACAATACCCAGATTTGGAAGTCAGTGAGGACAGCGTACGTGGTTGCCGGCCCCACCTGATTGAGGCCTGGGCCGGTGTTGGTGATGCAGGCGATCACCGCAGAGAAGGACGTGACGATATCGAGCCCGGAGGCGAGCAGCAACAGGGTCATCACCGTGACGCTGGCCCCCCACAACGACATGAATGCCAGCACCGCGACCACGATCTGGTTCGGCACCACCTGTCCGCCCAGTTTCACCGGCACCTGCGCCTGCGGATGCAGCAGCTTCACCATTTCCCGCAGCCCCTGCAGGAACAGTAGTTGAGTGCGGATCATCTTGATGCCCCCGCCGGTGGATCCCGCGCTCGACGAGATGCAGCACAGCAGCAGCATTACCAGCGGCGCGAAAATCGGCCAAAGATTGAAATCCGTGTTCGCGTAACCGGTGGTGGTGGCGATGGAAACGGTGTTAAAGGCGGCGAAACGAAGCGCAGTAAAGAAGTCCGGATAAACGCCCGTTAGCCAGAGGAAGACCGCGAGCGCGACGCAGCTTCCCAGCACTATTATCAGAAACCAGCGCGCCTCGGGATCGAATTTGTACGGCTCGAAGCTGCGCTTGCGCAGCGCCAGAAAGTGGGTGGCGAAGTTGATACCGGCGATCAGCATGAATACCATCGTGACCGCCTCGATCAGCGGGGAATCGAAGAAACCGTAGCTCGCGTCGTGCGTCGAGAATCCGCCGAGGCTCATGGTGCTGAAACTGTGCATCACCGCGTCGAGCAGGCTCATGCCGGCAGCCCAGTAGGTCAGGATGCACGCGAGCGTGATGAGGCAATAGACCAGCCAGAGCCCCTTGGCCGTCTCGGTGATGCGCGGGGTGAGCTTGGCGTCCTTCATCGGTCCCGGGGTTTCCGCCTTGTAGATCTGCCTCCCGCCCACACCGAGCAGCGGCAGGATCGCCACCGCCAGCACGATAATGCCCATGCCGCCCAGCCACTGCAGGAAGCCGCGCCAGATATTGATGGAAGGCGGCAGCTGGTCGAGGTCGGAGAGGACCGTCGCGCCGGTGGTGGTGAGACCCGACATGGACTCAAAATAGGCGTCGGTGAAGCTCAGCTCGGGCAGGAAAAACATCAGCGGCAAGCCAGCGAACGCCGGCAGCACCGACCATACCAGCGTTACCAGCAGGAAGCCGTCGCGAATCTGAAGTTCGCGCCTGGCGTGGCGCGTGGCGAGCCACAGCGCCGCGCCGCTCACCAGCGTGATCGCCAGCGATCCGTCGTAAGCGTGGATGGCGGCGTCGCGGTACCCCAGCGCCACCGCCAGCGGCACCAGCAGGGTGCCGCTGAAGATCATGATGACCAGCCCCAGCACGTGCAGTACCGGGAGCACGCTCTGGACCGGTCGAGCCTGATTAAGAATCAGTGTTTCCGCCACTTCCTTGCGAGGGGCCCTTGCCTGGGAGCGGATGGTCGGTCAGAGGAAGCCGACGTCCACCTGGAACAGCTTCTCGACCTTGGGCACCATGCGTTTGTTGACGACAAATACGATGACGTGGTCGTCGGGCTCGATGATCGTATCGTGATGCGCGAAGATGACCTCGTAGTCGGGCCCGTTGATCCCGCCGGCGCCCTTGGGCGCGCCGGGGCGTTCGCGGCGGCGCACGATGGCGCCGATGGTCGCGCCCTTGGGCAGGTCGATTTCCTCAACGCGGCGACCCACGACCCGGGAAGACTTCGGATCCCCGTGCGCGATCAGTTCCAGCGCTTCCGCCGCCCCGCGCCGCAACGCGTGCACCACCGCGCAGTCGCCGCGCCGCACGTGCGCGAGCAGCGTGCCGATGGTGGCCTGCGCCGGCGAGATCGCGATGTCAATCTCCCCCGCCTGGACCAGGTTCACGTAGGAGCTGCGGTTGATGAGCGTGATCACCTTGCGGGCTCCGCGGCGCTTGGCGAGCAGTGACGACATGATGTTGGTCTCGTCGTCGTTGGTGACGGCGCAATAGACGTCCATCTCCGCCACGTTTTCGGCCTCGAGCAGTTCTTCGTCGGTGACATCGCCCGCGAGCACCAGCGTATGGTTGAGTTCGGCAGCAAGCCGCTCGGCGCCGGCCTTGTTGAACTCGATGATCTTGACTTCGTACTTGTTCTCGATCGCCTTGGCGAGCCGGCGCCCGATGTTGCCGCCGCCGCCGATCATGACGCGCTTCACCGGCTTGTCCATGCGCCGCAGTTCCCGCATCACGCCGCGGATGTTTCCGGTCGCGGCGATAAAGAACACCTCATCGCCGGCCTCGATGACGGTCTTGCCCTCGGGCACGATCGGGCTGTCCTGGCGGAAAACCGCCGCCACCCGCGTCTCGATCTGCGGCATGTGCTGCCGCAGGTACTGCAACTCGTGCCCGACCAGCGGACCGCCGTGGAACGCCCGCACCGCGACCAGGCTCACCTTGCCGTCGGCGAACTCGAGCACCTGCAGCGACTCGGGAAATTCGAGCAGCTTGACGATATAGTCGCACAGGATCTGCTCGGGGCAGATCGAGTGATCCACCGCGAAGTTCTCGGGCGCGAAGATCTCGGGGTGGGAGAGATAGTCGGCGGAGCGGATGCGCGCGATCTTGGTCGGGATGTTGAACATGGTGGCGGCGAGCTTGCATGCGACCATGTTGGTCTCGTCGCTCTGGGTGACGGCGAGGATCATGTCGGCGTCGCGCGCGCCGGCCTGCTCCAGTATCGCGGGATGCGCGGCATTGCCGGTCACGGTTCGCAGATCGAGCCGGTCCTGCAGCTTCTTCAGGCGCTCGGCGTTGACATCGACCACCGTGATGTCGTTCGCTTCGGACGCCAGGTTTTCAGCGACCGATGAACCGACCTGGCCGGCGCCCAGAATGACGATTTTCATAGAGCCCGCCGCCCCCGCAAAACGGCGATTCTAGTTTGATGTGGCATAATTTTATCACGATGCCCGACCCCAAGTCTTTGACCCGCATATACTTTTCAGGCCGCATCGGCGTGGGCGGGAAATGCGTGCTGCCGCCCGCTCAGGCGCGCCACGTGACGCGCGTGCTGCGGTTGCGCACCGGCGACGCGGTCACGCTCTTTAACGGCGACGGCGACGAGTACAGCGCGCAGATCGCGCGCATCGGCAAGGACGCCGTCACGCTCAACGTCAGCGGGTGCCGCGCGGTCGATCGCGAGGCGCCGCTCGCGGTGACGCTCGCCCAGGTGGTCTCGAGCGGCAAGCGCATGGACTTCACCGTGCAGAAGGCGGTGGAGCTTGGCGTCGCCGCGATCCAGCCGCTTACCAGCAGTCGCAGCGTAGTGCGTCTCGCGCCCGAGCGCGCCGCGACGCATCTCGCGCACTGGCAGGCGGTAGCGACCGCCGCGTGCGAGCAATGCGGCCGTAACCGCGTGCCCAAGGTGGAGCCGCTGCTCGACTTCCATGAATGGCTGGCTCGGAGCGCGAAGGCGCACGATGGCGCCGCGAAGCTGCTGCTCTCGCCGCGCGCGGGAGGCAGCCTGCGCGAGCTGTCGCAATCCGTGCACAGCGTGGTGCTGCTCGCCGGGCCGGAAGGCGGGCTCGCGCTGCATGAAGAGCGCGCCGCCGAGCAAGCGGGATTCCACCCGGTGCGGCTCGGTCCGCGCGTGCTGCGCACCGAAACCGCGGCAATTGCGGCGCTCGCTGCGTTGCAGGCGCTGTGGGGGGATTTTTAGATCGGGATTAAAGAGGCTGCCCAAGTCCCGCCGCGCACAACGTCGCCTCGTCAGGGCCGCGGCCGGAGCACTCGGCGGCGAGCTTCGCGAGCGCGCACTACACTCGGAAGGCGCGGAATGAACGCAGGCACGCGGGAGGCATAGCTGACGAACGCCTCGCCGAACCGGGCCTCAAGCTCCCTGTCCTCGCGGCGCGCCTGACGCACGTATATGACGATGAGCACCGGCGCCATCAGCAGCGTCAGGATCGTCGGCCACTGGATGTTGAAGGCGACGACAACGAGAATCAATCCGAGGTACTGGGGATGACGGACGCTACGGTAGATCCCTGTTGTCACCAGCCGGTAGCGGGTGCCGAACACCTGTGCCCAGCCCACGGCCAAGAGCGCCATGCCGATTGCGATCAGCGCGAGGCTGACGGTCATGACGAGGTGCACGCCCCAGTCGAGCGGCACCACCTGGGCCCGATCGAGCAGATAGGCCCAAAGGTGGCTCTCGCTGAGACCGAACTCGAGCGCAGGTGTGTCAAGGAGCGGCGCCAGGAGGAAGATCGTCAGCGGTACGCCGAACATCTCCGCGAAGAGCGATATCAGGAAGGCCGAATACATTCCGGCGTTGCGCCACTCGGCCCGTCCCCGCGGCCAGACAAGCCCCAGGACGAACACGAGGAAGACGGCGCTCACCACGAACACGTCCCTCCAATTGCCGTACCACGCCTCGAACGGAAGGCTGTATGCCATGGGCTGCATCGGCGCTTGCTCGACGAACAGCCAGACCCAGAAACCGATGACCGCGAACGCGACCAGCCAGCGGACCCGTACCCATATCGCCGAGGCGCGCGGCCGCCCCTCCGAAGCGCTCTGGCCTTCGGCCGTTGACTCGCACGCCGATTGCGGTCGAAATCTTTCCATCAGCACATCCGTTCCTGTGCTCCGCATCCGGAACCCCACCCAGACATGCCCTACGCCCGCACCAGGTAGTTGCGCATCAGGCCGGTGTCCCCGTGCTCGAGCATGTGGCAGTGGTAGGGGAACAGCCCCGGGTAATCCTT
>JAHFRO010000046.1:0-15898 GCA_023266245.1 Betaproteobacteria bacterium
CGACCAGGCGCAGCGTCACCGCACGCGCGCCTTTCTCGCCCGAGACGATCTCCAGCGATTTTCTGCCGGGAAGCCCGAGCTGTTTCGCTTCCGCCTGCTTGACGACGCGCGCCATCAGCTCACCTCCGCGATCTCGGGCTGGATGAGATCCCAAAAGTAGCGGCTAGGCAGCATGACGGCTTTTCTTCCCAAGTTTGGCGCGCGTCTCACTCAGGATGTCCGCGAGCCGCACGTACTGGCCTTTCTGGTCGATCGAACGCAGCGCCGCATACACGACGGCGAGCGCGACGTTGCCGTTGTCCGCGGTGAGTTCCCCCGGGCGTCCCGTGGCGACGGTGTCGGCGAACATCTCGAGCTCGGCACGGAACATGTCGCTCTCGGGAATTTTCAGCTCCTCGCGCTTGGCATAACCGTCCTTGCCGCGCTGGATGTAGAGCGTGGAGGTCTGATGCAGTTTCTCCGGCGTATCCCAGTTGCCGAAGTCGATCTCGTAGTGCATGAGGCCTTTGGAGCCGAATACTCGTACCGCGAAGATGCCGGGTGAGGTCCAGCACGAGCCCACATAACCCACCTTGCCGTCGGCGAAGCGCATCAGCGTCATCGATTGATCGTCCACTTCGGCGCCGACCGGAGAGAGCTTGGAGGCCATCGAGCTCACTTCGGCAATCTCGCCGCCGAGGTAATGCAGTATGTCGAACTGGTGTATCGCCAGCTGCGAGAGCGGGCCACCCGGCGCCTTGTCCTTGTACCAGCGCCATGCTTTTGGCGTGAGCTCGAGCGCGCGCTCGTTGGAAAAATTGGCTTCGATGAACGCGACGCGTCCCAGCTCGCCCGCATCGATCACAGTCTTGATGTTGCGGATCCCGGCCATGAGTCGCGCGCTGTGGCCCACCGTCACGGTGATGCCGTGGGCCTGCTCGAGCGCGGCGATCTTGAGCCCGTCTTCCAGCGTATTGGCGATCGGTTTCTCGGTGTAGATGTGCTTTTTCGCGCGCGCCACTTCTTCCGCGACCGGCAGGTGCTGTTCATTCGGCACGGTGAGCACCACGCCTTTGATCTCCGGGTTGGCGAGCAGGGCCTTCAGGTCCGGCGCCGACGGGATGCCGAACTCCTGCTGGAACGCCCGCCGTTTTTCCTCGGAGCGGCTGTAGGCGGAGACGATCTTGATCTGGTTGGACTTGACCACCGCGCGGGTCAACACCTTGGCCCAGCGGCCGAGGCCGACGATGCCGACTTTAACGGGGGATACGCTCACGGGGGCTCCTGGTTGTCTTGGATGCCCGTAATTCTACAGAGTGCAAAGTGCAAAGTGTAAAGTGCAGAGTAGCTGGTCGGCTTTTAATTCTGCACTCATCACTCGTCATTCATCATTCCACCTTGAGATTGGCGAGGCGGACCGCCTGGCTGAAGCGCTGGTATTCCTCCTCTATGAACTTGACGAACTCCGCCGGCGTGCTGGTTACCGGTTCGCCGCCTTGCCGCAGCAGCAATTCCCGCGTGGCCGGTTCGTTCACCGCCTTCACGAGCGTGGCGTGCAGCTTGTCGAGGATGGGCCTGGGCGTTCCCTTCGGCGCCATCAGGCCGGCCCATCCGGTTGACACGTAACCGGGCACGCCGGCTTCGATGATGGTGGGAAGCTCCGGCGTGACCGGCGAACGCTTCTCGCCGCCCGTTGCCAGCGCGCGCAGCCGCCCCGACCGCACGTGGCCCAGCACCGCGGGGCCGGGTGCGATCGTGAACTGCGCCTCGTTGCCCATCACCGCGATCAACGATGCGCCGCCTTTATAGGGCACGTGGTGCACGTCAATTCCCGTCATGTGCGTGAACAGCACGCCCGCGAGATGGCTCTGGAACCCGGCGCCGGCATTCGACATGTTGAGCTTTCCCGGGTTCGCCCTGGCGTGGGCGATCAGCTCCTTCACGCTCTTGACCGGGAGACCCGGGTTCACCACCAGCATGTTCTGCGTGATCGCGAACAACGAGATCGACGCAAAATCCTTGACCGGGTGGTAGTTGAGCTTCTTGTAGATCTGGGGGGAAATCACCTGCACGCCGGTGGACGTTACAAACAGCGTGTAGCCGTCGGGTGCCGCGTGTGCGGCAATCTCGGCGCCGATGATGCCGCCCGCGCCTGCACGATTGTCGGCCACCATCTGCTGACCCAATTCATCGCCCAGCCTGGCGGCGAGCGTCCGGGTCAGCGTGTCAACGGAGGTCCCGGTGGTTTGAGCGATGATGAGGCGGACCGGCCGGGTGGGATAGTTTCTGGCGGCGTCCACGGTGGCGGCCGGCGCTTGCACCGCGCCGAGCGCCCCCATGGCGAGCAGTATCGACGACCATCGTTGCATGCACGACATGATATTCCTCCATGACCGTCTCCGAGACGGAGGGCAGGTTACCCCGCCCTCACTTCTCGGGCCCGGCGTAAGCCCCCGCCGTATCGGGGAACATGGCCTTGACGATCTTGAAGCGCGAGACGTCCACGGTCCCGTCCATGTGCAGGAACATCGAGGCGTCGCGGTAGAGCTTCTCGATGCCGAAGTCGAGCATCGTCCCGTTGCCGCCGTGGAGCTCCATGGCGTGCTGGCACACCTTGAGGACCTCCTCGGAGGCGAACACCTTGGACATGTTGCAGAGCTGCTCGGCGTCCGGGGCGCCTTCGTCCACCGCGCGCGAGGCTTCCCGCAGGAGCCCGCGCACGGCGCAAAGGCTGGTCGCCATGTCGGCCAGCCGGAGCGCGACCGCCTGGTGCTTGATCAGGATGCGCCCGCCCTGCACGTAGTTCTGCACGTACTCGGCGGTCTTTTCGAACGCGGCCATGCCGACACCCAGGTTCTTCGACCCCTGGATGATCTTGCCCGGGCGGAAATAGACGCCGGCCTTCGAGAGCGCGATGTTCTCCACGAGCAGGTGGTCCTTGGGCACGGCGCAGTCCTCGAACACGATCTCGCCGTTGTTCATGAAGCGTCCGCCCATCGTCTCGTTGCAGCGCTGCACCGTGAGGCCCGGGGTGTCGCGCGGCACGAGGAAGCTCGAGGTGCCCTGCAGCATGCCCACGCCCGGCTTGGTGGTGGCGTAAACGACGTAGAGGCTCGCGTCGTAGCCGTTGCTGATGAACTGCTTGCGCCCGTTGATCACCCATTTGTCGCCCTTGAGCACCGCCTTGGTGTGCATCGCCGCCTCGGGCACGTTGTAGGGCAGCCAGCGGTCGGAGGCCCCGCGCGGCTCGGTGAGGCAGTGCGCGAGCAGGAAGGTGGGGTCCTCGGCCACGCGCGGGAACCAGCGCTCCTGCAGGTGGCGCGGCGCGACGTTGCGCAGCAGCACCGACACCTTCCAGATCTGCACCAGCTTGTCGGCGAGGCCCGAATCGCCGCGCGCGATTTCCTCCGAGATGATCGCGAAGGTCTGCACTTCTTCCTTGGGGTCGATAGGCGTGCCCCCGAACTCCTCCGGCACGCCTAGGGTGCGGATGCCGATCTTGTGGGCCTGCTCAAGGATCTCGAGCGGCAGGCGCTGCTCCGGCTCCATGATCCATTCGCGTTGCCAGTGCTGGCGGATGAAGGGGGTGACGAAATCGTTGACGAAGGCGCGGCAGGTTTCCCGCATCATCCGCTGTTCGTCGGACAGTCCGCGATCAAGCATGTCCATCATGTGATATTTCCTTCCTGGGTTGGTGCGGTAGAAAGAGACCGACGATAGAAAAAAATGGTTGTGTCCGTCAAGTTATTCAGTGCTAAAGGCGCCAGCATGAAACAAAAAGGTCGGCCGCCGCCGCCCTTTGTTGTCAATCACCGGTCACTCAATTTTCAAACCTACCGCCTTCACCACCTTGGCGTTCTTGGCGAGCGAGTCCTGTACCACCTTGCGGAATTCTTCCGGCGTTCCGATGACCACCTCCGTCGCCTGAACGGCGAGCGCGCTCTTCACCTCGGGCAGATTCGAGGTCTTCACCAATGCCGCCCGCAGCTTATCGATGATCGGCTTCGGCGTACCCTTCGGCACGAATAAGCCCTGCCACCCGCTGTAATCGAAGCCCGGTATGGTCTCGGCGATCGGCGGAATATTGCCCAGCAGCGGGGAGCGCTTGGGAAGGCTGTGCCCAAGCGCGCGGAGCCGCCCGGAATTGACGTGCGACATCACCGCTGCCGCTGGCGTGATGGTCCAGTGCGATTCCCCGGCGATGACCGAGGCGACGGAAGCGCCGCCGCCCTTGTACGGCACGTGCAGCGACTCGAAGTTGCCAGCCTGCAGCAAATATGCGCCGGTAAGATGGCTTTGCGAGCCGGCGCCGGCGGAAGCCATGTTGACCTGGCCCTGCTTGCCCTTGCAGTAGTCAATGAGTTCCTTCACCGACTTGACCGGCAGCGAGGGGTTGACCACCAGCACGTTGGGCGTCACCGCGAACTGCGCGACGTAGTCGTAGTCCTTCACCGGGTCGAAGGTGGGCTTCTTCTGGAGCAGCAGGGCAATGGTCGACGCGGCCGTGGTTGCGCTGATCAGCGTGTAACCGTCCGGCGTGGCGGCCTTGGCGATCTCCATGCCGATGATGCCGGCGGCGCCGGCGCGGTTGTCCACCACGATCTGCTGGCCCAGCACATCGCCCATCTTGGCAGCGACGATGCGGCTCAGGGTGTCCACCGAGCTGCCCGGCGCGTTCGGCACGATCAACCGTATCGGCCGGTTGGGATAGTCCTTCGCGGTGTTCTGGGGAAGCGCCGGAGCAGCGGTCAGCGACGCGGCCACCGCAATGATCAGTGAGACTAGGTTGGGGATGTTCATTGTTCCTCCTCTTGTGTGTTATCGCGCTGAGCCGCGCGTTGCCAGCCGCTAATTTTGTTCGGTTTGCCCAATGAAAGCAACCGATGGACCGCGCGCAGCGGCCATATTGGTTTGTGTCGCTCGCTCGGGAACCTGCGGCGGGATGTGCTGTCGTTTAAAGAACGCTTTGAATTACAATCCCGTTCCCGTGGTACGCAAACTTGCCATCGTCCTCGCCGCCGCGTTCGTCGCGGCCTGCGCGCTGCTGCCGGCGGATTACAACGGCGAGCGCGCGCCGCGCGAGACGGCGATCGTTCCCCTGAAGGCGGAGCGACCGATCATCGCGCTCGCGTTGGGGAGCGGCGGAGCGCGCGGCTTCGCCCACGTCGGCGTGATCAAAACGCTGGAGGAAGCGGGCATCGAAGCCGACAGCTGATCGGCAAGATCGCGGCGGAAAAGCGCAGGCTGGCGCGTTCCGGCGCGGCAGCGGTGGTCAGCGGGTCCGAATAAATCAGTGCTTCAGCGCGACCGTAAGCGTGAGCCCCTCGCCGATCGGCCGCGGCGCGTCGCAGCAGCGGACGCCCCGATATCAGGCGCCGCCGCCTGCAGTGGCGATTCCAGCAGCCGGGCGAAATCCTCCGCCAGCACCGGCCTGCTGAAATAATAGCCCTGGTACTCATCGCAGTTGAGCTTTGCCAGGAAAGCGAGCTGTTCCTTGGTCTCCACACCTTCCGCGACTACCCCGAGCTCGAGGCTTTTTGCCATCGCAATCACGGCGCTGACGATCCCGGCATCATTGGCGTCGGTGCTGAGGCTGCGCACGAATGACTGGTCGATCTTGAGTTTTTGTACCGGAAAGCGCTTGAGATAAGCCAGGCTCGAATAGCCGGTGCCGAAATCGTCAACCGAAAGCTGCACGCCGAGCTGATGCAGCTCCAGCAGTATGGCGATGGCTTTGTCAGCATGCAGCATGATCATGCTCTCGGTGATCTCGAGCTCCAGAAAGCGCGGGTCGAGGCCGGTATCTCGCAGCCACCCGGCAATGGTTTCCACCAGGTTTTTCTGCCGGAACTGGCGCGGCGAGAGGTTCACCGACACCGGCAGCGGCGGGAATCCCTGATCCTGCCATGCCTTGGCTTGCACGCAGGCGGTCCTCAGCACCCATTCGCCGATCGGCACGATCAGCCCGATCTTCTCCGCCAGCGGAATAAACTTGCTTGGCGAAACGAAGCCCAGCTCCTTGCTGTTCCAGCGGATCAGCGCTTCGACGCCGGTGATGCGACCGCTTTTCACCGACACTTTCGGCTGGTAGTGCAGCACGAATTCGTACCGTTCCAGGGCGCGGCGCAGCAGGTTTTCCATATCGAGGCGCTCGGCGGCATGGGCGTCCATCTCGGGCGCGTAAAACTCGTAGGTGTTGCGCCCTTCCTCTTTGGCACGATACATGGCGATGTCGGTGGTCTGCAGCAGCGCGTCGATCTCGTCCACGCCGAACGGATAGAGGGTAATGCCGATGCTCGCGGTCACGAAGATGTCCCGCCCCTGGATGACGATGGGATCGGAGAACGCCTGCTGGATTTTGTCCGCCACCGTCGTAACCTGGTCCACGTGGGTGATGTTTTCCAGAATGATGGTGAATTCGTCGCCTCCCAGGCGCGCGATAGTATCCACATCCCGCAGCGACTTTCTCAGCAGCCCGGCCACCGTCTGCAGTACCCCATCACCTGTGGTATGTCCCAGTGTGTCGTTGATTTCCTTGAAGTGGTCGAGATCGAGTAACATCAGCGCCAGTATTTGGTCATTGCGCTTGGCCCTCGCCATGGCGAGCGCCAGGCGGTCGCGGAACAGGTTGCGGTTGGGCAGGCCGGTCAGCGCATCGTACTGGGCGAGATAGATCAGTTGCTCTTCGGCCTTCTTGCGCTCGGTCATATCCTGGATCACGGAGATGATGTGGGTCGGGCGGCCGTCAGGCCCGCTCACGGCGGACAGGGTGATATTCGTCCAGATGATTTGCCCGTCCTTGCGCACGTAACGCTTATCGCGCGAGTAGCTCGTGATCTCGCCGCGCAGGAGTCGCTCGTTGTAGTCGATCGCGACATTCCGCTCATCGGGCGGGGTGATGTCGACGGAGGTAAGCTGCAACAGCTCCTCGCGCGTATAGCCGAGGATGTCGCACAGCTTCTGGTTTACGCGCAGCCACCGCGGTTTGCGCGGATCAATGTCGCGCAGGCCCATGCCGACCCCTGCCTGCTCGAACGCGGCGCGAAAGCGCTCTTCGCTCTCCTGCATCGCAACTTCGGCCTGCTTGAGCGCCGAAATGTCGTGGAGAATGACGGAGGCGGCGATGACCTCGCCGGCTTCGTTTCTGATCGGGGAAACGCTGGACAGGACATCGATCACCCGCCCGTCCTTGGTTTTACGCCGGGTCTCGTATGGCGCGACTGCCTCGCCGCGGCGCACTCTCTCGACGTTTTGCGCGATCCGGGCGCGCACCTCCGGCAGGTGGATGAGTTCCTCGATCGGCTGGCCGAGCGCCTCCGCCGCGCTGTAGCCGAACAGGCGCTCGGCACCGGCGTTCCACGACAGGATGGTGCCGTCGAGCGCGCGGCTGATAATGGCGTCGTTGGCATTCTCGACGATCGCCACGAGATTGGCGCGGGCCTGCTCGACTTGCTTGCGCTCGCTGATGTCGCGGAAGATGGTGGCAACGCCGGTGATTGCGCCCGCGTCATCCTTGATCGGCGACAGGCTCTGCGATACAGCAATCCGTCGCCCGTCCTTGGTGGCGCGCTCCGTCTCATACGGCGCGACCGCTTCGCCCCGCTCGAGCAAGACCTTGTCGCGTGGAAATTCGTGGTGCCGGTCCGGCGGGATCAGCATGCTCACATCCCGTCCCAGCGCTTCCGCTTCCGTGTAGCCGAACAGCCGCTCGGCGCCTGCGTTCCAGGACAGGATCCTGCCGTTGAGATCGCGGCTGAGAATTGCGTCCTGGGAGGACTCGACGATCGACGCGATCCGCGCCCGGGCTTGCTCGGCATGTTTGCGTTCGGTGATGTCGCGCATGACGACCTGGGTACTCGGTTTGCCCTTGTGCATGAACGGCGAAGCGGTTGCTTCGACATCAACTACGGTGCCATCAAGCCGGATTATCTTTTCCTCAAGCGACGGCGCCGGGCGGTTTTCTTCCCTGAGTTGCCGCATGCGTTCCTTCACGATCTCTTGTTGATCCGGGTGGAAAAGATCAAGCACCGGCTTGCCGATGAGCTCGTCAGGCGTCGCGGCGCCGAGCAGCCTCGTGCATGCGCCGTTGACGAAAACGATCTTGCCCCCGCTATGGATAAAAATGCCGTCAGGGGACAGTTCCACCAACTGGCGATAGCGTTCCTCGCTTTCCCGCAAAGCTATTTCCGCCTGCATGCGTTCCAGCCCCTCCTGCCGCATCAACGCATTGGCCCGGGAAAGATTGGTGGTATGGATGACCAAGTCGACGTTCGCCTTGCGCAGCGTTTCGGCAAGCTTCGCCGAGCGGTCGGCAAGCCTCGCGTCGAACAACGAAATCAGCAGCGTTATCGTGAGGAACATGAACGTGAAACCGCCGATCGTGCTCGCGAGCCAGACGTTGTTGATGTCCTGGGGGCTCACCAGGCAGACGCTGTTCGGGGCGAAGTTGGCGGCGGCCATGGCGGTGTAGTGCATGCCCGAAATCGCGGCGCCCATGACGAGCGCGCTGCCGGCTTTGGTCCAGAACGCCGACGAAATGGTTTCCGAGCGCAATTGAAAGGCGATCCACAAAGCAGCCACCGCGGCGGCGACCGCGATCACGATCGAGAGAACGAAGAGCAGCGGCTCGTAGCGTATTGGTGGCCACACCTCCATGGCTGCCATCCCCGTGTAGTGCATGGATGCGATGCCGATGCCCATGAGCAGCCCCGCGCCGAGCAGCCGGCGCATGCTTAAAGTGCCGTGGCTCACCGTGTGCAGCGCAAATCCCGATACGATCACTGCAATTAACAGCGAGAGCAACGTTAGGGGGACATCGTACGACATTGGGATCGGCAGCCGAAAAGCCAGCATGCCGATGAAGTGCATCGACCAGATGCCGGTCCCCATCGAAATCGCGCCGCCGTTGAGCCAATAGCGCGCGGCCTTGCTCCCCTGTGATGCCGCGACGCGCGACGCCAGATCAAGCGCGACGTAGGATGCGATGACCGCAACTACTATTGAAAGAAGCACCAGCCAGAGGTCGTAGGTGCCGACCATGTTTCTAGTCCCTCCGTATATCCTCTCCCGCCTGGCGAGCATGGCTGGTGCCTGTTGCATCAAAACCGCGTGTCGCAACAGGCCTGCTGGCATGGCAAGCCGGGACAGCTATTCTCCCGGAATTTATGACAACTAACTACAACGAAAATTTCATTGAAATAGTTCACGTAACAGGGGCATCCAGCATAGCGAAGAGGGCTGAGTGACATTTCAAGCTGGCTGGTGATTCCATGCGCGGCACCTTTCCCCGGCCTGCAGCGGGCTGGCGCCAGTCCCGTAAGGGCTTAAAATCGGAAAATTTAACGCTGTTTCAGCGACAAGCGGTAAGCGCTGGCGGAGTGGGAAAAAGAACTCGGTTTCACCTCGGAGCAGATCGGGAAGCTGCATGCGCGCGGCGTGGTCTGAAACTGAAGGCAGAAGGCAGAAGGATGAAGGGTAGGCGCTCTGCTCGCTTGGCGCTCGCGCTGGTCGCGGCGGGCTTCTTGTCGTGCGCCACTCCGCTCGGTGCGCAGGCGTTTGCGGCGGAAGGCGTGTACGCCAACGAGGACCGCGATTGGGGGGTCAAGCCCACCAGCACGCTGCGCACCTCCGGCTATCACGCGCCGACGCCGCGCCAGATCCCCGGCGGGCGGGTGGTGAGAACGGTCGAGCTCAAGGCGATGCTCGACAAGGAACCGCGACCGTACCTGATAGACGTGCTCGGCGGCGGCATCCACCGCACCATCGCCGGCGCCTTCTGGATGGCCGCCGCGGGCGCGGGCGACATGAGCCGGGACGAGGAACGGCGCTTCCTTGAAGCGCTCGCCAAGTTCGCAGGCGGCGACAAGAACCGGCCGCTGGTGTTTTTCTGCTCCGATTCCCAGTGCTGGCTGTCGTACAACGCCGCGCTGCGCGCGATCACCGCAGGCTACACCCACATCCTGTGGTATCGCGGGGGCCTTGCCGCCTGGAACCATGCCGACTTCCCGATGTCGCAGTCCGATCCTTTCGCCTGGTAATCCGACTTACGGCTGGAATATTAGCCACGGAGAACACAGAGATCACAGAGAGAGTGATTTCGGTTTTACCTAACATCCTCAAAGGCAGCAACGCGAAGGACGCAAGGGGAAACCAGATAAAACAGAAAAGTTTCCTGTGGGGGGGTTCAAGATTATTCCTCTGTGTCCTCTGTGCTCTCTGTGGCTGATGTAGTGTTGGCCTTTCTGCGTTTGCGCCGCCGCCGATTTGCGGCAAAATGGTAGCGTCATGACGCCCCCGCTCCTGACCGAACTCCCGTACCTCCCGGACAGCACCGCGCTGTTCGAGGCGATCGCGGATCTGCCGTGGGCGGTGTTCCTCGACAGCGGCCGGCACCATCCGGCGCAATCGCGGTACGACATCCTCGCCGCCCAGCCGTACGTGCGGCTGGTGACGCGCGGCGCGCTGACGGAAGTTTACGCCGACGCCATCGAGCTCTCGCGCGACGACCCGTTCGCGCTGGTCAGGCGCGCGCTCGCGATCGATCCGGCCTGCGGCGGCGATCTTCCGTTCTGCGGCGGGGCGATAGGCTATTTCGGCTACGACCTTGCGCGCCGGCTCGAGCGGCTGCCGGCAACCGCGGAAGACGCCGAGCGCATCCCGGAGATGGCGATCGGCATCTACGACTGGGCCGTGGTCGTGGATCACGCGGAGCGCAGGAGCTGGCTCGTCGGGCAGGGCCGCGATCCCGACACCGATATCAAATGGGACGAGCTGGTTGCGTGTTTCAGTTCGCCGCCGCGCGAACAGCCGCGCGCACCGTTCCGCATCGTCTCTCCCGTCGCTTCCAACATGACGCACGAGGCCTACGCCCGGGCGTTTCGCCGGATACGCGGTTACATCCACGACGGCGACTGCTACCAGGTCAACCTCGCGCAGCGCTTCTCGGCCGCGGCGAGCGGCAACCCCTGGCTTGCCTATCAGGCGTTGCGCGTCATCAACCCGGCGCCGTTTTCCGCCTACTTGAACACCCCGCACGCGCAGATCCTGTGCGCCTCGCCCGAGCGTTTCCTCAAGGTCGAGCGCGGCCGGGTAGAGACCAGGCCGATCAAGGGCACGCGGCCGCGCGCGGGGCATCCCCGGCTCGATGCCGAGCTCAGCGAGCAGCTGCGGCTTTCCGAAAAGGATCGCGCCGAAAACGTGATGATCGTGGATTTGCTGCGCAACGATCTTTCAAAAAACTGTGCGCTCGGCTCGGTGAGGGTGCTCAAACTCTTCGATGTCGAGAGCTTCGCCACCGTGCACCACCTGGTAAGCACGGTGGCGGGCGAGCTCAGGGAGGGGCGCGATGCGTTCGATCTGCTGCGCGGCTGCTTTCCCGGCGGCTCGATCACGGGCGCGCCCAAGCTGCGCGCGATGCAGATCATCGAGGAACTGGAGCCGCACCGCCGCGGCGTTTACTGCGGCGCGATCGGATACATCGGCTTCGACGGCAACATGGACGTCAACATCGCGATCCGCACGCTGGTCCATTCCCACGGCGTCATCCGCTGCTGGGCGGGCGGCGGCATCGTCGCCGACTCCCGGCTCGAGGACGAGTATCAGGAAACCTTCGACAAGGCCGCGGCGATGCTGAAACTCCTGCAGCAGAGCGCCGCGAGCCAGTTCGGCAGCTGATCAAACCGCAGATGAACGCAGATTCACGCCGATAACGTCAAAAGCAGATAGCCACAGAGATCACAGAGGACACAGAGGAAAGAAAAATCTAAAAGCAGCGATGAGTGATAAATAAGAAATCGAACAAAACACTTTGCACTCCGTCTTCGACGTTCCGCGCCGCCTCTTTTACGCCTCTCGCTTCTCTTTCTCTGTGATCTCTGTGGCCAATAGATTTCGGATTACCGTCATTCCACTTTGATGCCGGCCTGCTTCACTACCTTCACCCACTTGGCGAGATCTTCGCGGATGAACGCCCCAAGCTCTTCGCTGGTGCTCGGTTGCACTTCGGCGCCCAGCCCGGCAAAGCGCTCCCTCAGGGCCGGCGAGGCGAGGACCTTGACGAGCGCGTCGTTGAGCTTCGCCACGATGTCGCGCGGAGTGGCGGCGGGAGCCAGCACGCCGGTCACGGTGCTCGCATCGAAGCCGGGCACGCCGGACTCGGCGAGCGTCGGCACCTCCGCCAGCAGAACGGCGCGTTTCGCGGTGGTCACGGCGATCGGCCGGATCTTGCCGGCTTTGATATAGGGCAATGCGGAGGAAACCTGATCAACGTGCACTTCCATATGACCGGCCATGAGGTCCACCAGTGCCGGACCGCTGCCTTTGTAGGGAACGACGGTCATCTTGATGCCGGTCGAGATCATGAATAGCTCGGCGATCAGGTGATTGGTCGTGCCGGTGCCCGACGAGGCCATCAGCATCTTGCCGGGTTGCGCCTTGGCGAGCGCAACCAGCTGCTTGGTGGTCTTTGCCGGCACTGACGGATGGACCACGATGGCGAGCGGGACGACCGCAACCCGGCCTACCGGCGCGAAATCGCGCACGATGTCATAGGGAAGTTTCTGGTACAACGCCGGTCCGTTGGTCATCACGCTGCTTGAGGCCATGAGCAACGTATGTCCGTCTGGCGGCGCCTTCGCGACCAGGTCGGTTGCGATCATGCCGCCGGCACCCGGGCGGTTATCCACCACGACCTGCTGTCCGAGCACTTCGGCGAGCCCCGGAGCGATGTTGCGCCCGGTGATATCCACATTGCCGCCCGGCGCAAAGGGCACGACGAGGCGTATCGGCCGCGTCGGATAACCCTGGGCGTTGGCGGTCGATGCGACGGCGGTCAGGGCAACCGCAGCAATCACCGATGCACTTGCGAGCTTCATGTCAGATCCCTCCCCTGGTTGTGATCGCCGAACGTATTCCAAGGTTTCCCGGCCGCGCACAGTCGAGCGGGTCATAGTATAAACTGGTCTGCCGCCGTTTTCGGGCGGCGTTCGAGAGGAGGGCGAGGCAATGAACCAGCCGGCGGGCGTTCCCGTTGAAGAGCTCGCGCGGGCCCCGTTGTGCGCCGGCCCCGACGCCAACACGCGCAAGCCCGGATTTGCGCTGCCGCCGGGATCGTGCGACTGCCACGCCCATGTATTCGGCCTGGCGACCCGCTACCCCTATTCGCCGAAACGCATCTATACCCCGCCCGACGCCTCGCCGGCGGATTACCGGCGCATGCTGGGCGTGCTCGGCGTCGAGCGCGCAGTGCTGGTGCAGCCCAGTGTCTATGACACGGACAATCGCGCGATACTCGACGCGATCGCGGCTTCGAACGGGCGCATGCGCGGTGTCGCGGTGGTCGAAGAGTCGGTGACCGACCGGGAGCTCGCGCGCATGCACGACATCGGCGTACGCGGCATACGCTTCAACATCGTGGACGTCAAAGACGACAAAGGCATGCTCGCCATGGATGTCGTGCGGCGGCTGGCACGGCGCATCAGGCCCCTCGGCTGGCACGTGCAGTTCCTGATGCACGTGGATGAGTTTCCCGAGCTCGACACGATGTTCGCCGGATTTCCCGTGGATATCGTGATCGATCACTTCGGCTATATGCAGACATCGAAGGGCATCGGGCACCCGGGATTCCAGGCGCTGCTGCGGCTGCTGCGCGCGGGCCGGTGCTGGGTCAAGTTTACCGGCGCCTATCGCATATCGCGGGAGGAGATGCCGTATCGCGACGTGGTGCCCTATGCGCATGCGCTCGTGGCGGCGGCGCCCGATCGCATCGTGTGGGGCACCGACTGGCCCCATCCCAAGCACGAGAAAAGCATGCCGAACGACGGCGAGATGTGCGACCGCCTGCTCGAATGGATCCCGGATGAGAAGCAGCGCCGGCTCGCGCTCGTTGACAATCCGGCACGACTCTACGGCTTTCAATGATGGGACCAGCGGAGCCGGCGGCCGCTTCCGAGCTGCATCACATCGTCATCGTCGGCGGCGGCGCAGGCGGGCTCGAGCTCGCCACGCGGCTCGGCGACACGCTCGGCCGCGCGAGGCGTGCGCGCGTCACGCTCATCGACCGCTCGCGCACGCACCTGTGGAAGCCGCTGCTGCACGAGGTCGCCGCCGGCAACATGGATCTCGACCACCACGCGCTCGACTATCTCGCGCAGGCGCGCTGGCATCACTTCCGCTTTCAGCTCGGCAGCATGGACGGGCTCGACCGCGCGCGGCGCACGATTTTCGTGGCGCCGACGCTGGACGAAGACGGGCGCGAGCTCATTCCCCGGCGCGAGATCCGCTACGACACGCTGGTGATCGCCGTCGGCAGCCATACCAACGACTTCGGCACGCCGGGAGCGCACGAGCATGCGATCAGCCTCGACACCTCCGGGGAGGCGGAGCTGTTTCACCGCCGTCTCATCAACGCCTGCATCCGCGCCAATTCGCAGGCCGGGCCGCTCAAGCCGGAGCAGCTCAAGGTTGCGATCATCGGCGCGGGGGCGACCGGCGTGGAGCTCGCAGCGGAGCTCCACAAGTCCACGCGCGAGCTGGTCGCCTACGGTTTCGACAAGATCGATCCCGAGAAGGACGTGCATCTCACCGTCATCGAGTCGGCACCGCGCATCCTGCCGGCGCTGCCCGAGCGGCTGTCGAAAGCGGCGGGGGAATTGCTGCGCGGACTCAACGTGCGGATGCTCACCGGCGAGCACGTGACGGAAGTGACCGCTGACGGCGTCATGACCGCGAGCGGCAAGAAGATTCCCGCGGAGCTCACGGTATGGGCCGCCGGCATCAAGGCGCCCGATTTCCTCAGGGAGATTGGCGGACTCGAGACCAACCGTTTGAACCAGCTGGTGGTGAAGGACACGCTGGAAACCACGCGCGATCCCGATGTGTTCGCGTTCGGCGACTGCGCGTGCTGCCCGTGGCCGGGGCACCAGGGTTGCGTGCCGCCGCGCGCGCAGGCCGCGCACCAGCAGGCCTTGCACCTCGCCGGGATGCTGCCGCCGCGCCTCGCCGGAAGACCGCTCAAGCCGTGGCGCTACCGCGATTTCGGCTCGCTGGTGTCGTTTGGCGAGTATTCGACGGTGGGCAGTCTGATGGGCATACTGCTCGGCGGCAGCATCTTCATCGAAGGCTTGTTCGCACGGCTGATGTACGTCTCGCTCTACCGCATGCATCTCTACGCGTTGCACGGTCTCGCCAAAGTGATGTTCGACACGCTCGCGCGGCTCATCACGCGCCGCACCGAGCCGCGGGTGAAACTGCACTAAAAGCATCAGCCACAGAGGTCACAGAGGACACAGAGGACACAGAGACAAACTACATCAAAAGCATTAGCCACCGAGAGCACAGAGAACACAGAGAAAACAAAATATGGCTGACGATCACACGAAGCGGATCATCGGTGCTGCAATAGAGGTGCACCGAATATTGGGCCCCGGATTGCTGGAAACAATTTACGAGGAGGCTCTCTGCCATGAGTTTGATCTCTGCGGCATCCCGTACCGGCGCCAGGTCGTTGTCGATGTTCGTTACAAGGACAAGATCATTCATGGACAGAGAATTGACTTGATTGCATTCGAGGAGGTCGTGATCGAGATCAAGTCCGTGCGGACACTACCCGATACTGCCACCGCACAAGTGTTGTCTTACTTGAAAGCGACAAACCTTAGGCGGGCATTGCTGATAAACTTCGGCGTGTATCGTCTTTCCAACGGGATCAAGCGAATTTCCTTGTGACCTCCGCATTGGATGGGAATGTGACTTTCTTTCTCTGTGCTCTCTGTGTTCTCCGTGGCTATAGATGTTAGGGGTGCGCGATGGCGACGGTTGAGCTGACCAAGGACAACTTCGAGGACGTCGTCACCAAGAACAACATGGTGATCGTGGACTTCTGGGCGCCGTGGTGCGGTCCCTGTAAAAACTTCACGCCGGC
>JAHFRO010000046.1:15998-17730 GCA_023266245.1 Betaproteobacteria bacterium
GCGCGATGGCGACGGTTGAGCTGACCAAGGACAACTTCGAGGACGTCGTCACCAAGAACAACATGGTGATCGTGGACTTCTGGGCGCCGTGGTGCGGTCCCTGTAAAAACTTCACGCCGGCGTTCGAGGCGGCGTCGGAGAAACACGCCGACATCGTGTTCGGCAAGGTCAACGCCGACGACGAGCAGGAGCTCGCCGGCGTGTTCAACATCCGCTCGATTCCCTACGTGATGTTCCTGCGCGAGAAGGTGATCGTTTTTGCGCAGGCCGGAGCGCTGCCGGCCGAAGGCCTGGAAAGCATCATCCGTCAGGCACGCACGCTTGACATGGCGAAAATCCACAAGGAAGTCTCCGAGCAGGAGGAGCAGCAACAACAATAGCCACAGAGAACACAGAGATCACAGAGAAAAACAATAACGAAAATTGAACCGCCAAGACGCCGAGAGAACCAAGAACAATATGTGATCTTTATTCGTGTGCGTCTGCGTTTATCTGCGGTTGAAACTTGTTCATATTTGCCGACTCTCTGTGTTCTCTGTGGCTAGCTTTTCCCTTCCCAGCCGCCCGGCGGCAGCCTCGCCCTCGGCGGCGAAGCGCGGAAGATAACCCGCGCCGAGCCCCATGATAAAATTACGGTTTTTCCCGCTCTGCAGCATCACTCGAAACCGTGTCAAGCATGCAAAAAAAGTCAACGTCCCCTCTGCTCCTTGCCGCCTTGATCACGTTGCTTGGCACGACCTCGATGGCGCTGCTGGCGCAGGACGGCAAACCCGCACCCAAGCCGATGGCGCTGCCGATCAAGGCGGTGCCGGCCAAGATCGGCACCGTCAGCAATGACATCACCGCCGTTGGCACGCTGCTCGCCAACGAGTCGGTGATGATCCGGCCCGAAGTGGCCGGACGGGTCGCGGTGATTCACTTCAACGAAGGCCAGGCGGTGGCCGCGGGGGCACGGCTTGTGAGTCTGGACTCGGCGGAAGTGCAGGCGCAGCTGGCGGGAAGCAAGGCCGACGAGCGGCTTAACGCGCAGCGTGCCGAGCGCGCCGAAGAACTCTACAAGAAGAACTTCATCAGCCAGCAGGCGCTCGACGACGCGCGCGAAGCGTACAAGAAAGCGACGGCGCGCCGGCAGGAAGACGAGGTGCGGGTTGCCAAGACCGAGATCCGCGCGCCATTTGCGGGCACCGTCGGACTGCGCCTGGTCAGCGCGGGCGCCTACATGAAGGCGGGGGAGGACATCGTGCGGCTCGACAAAATAGACGTGATGAAGCTCGATTTCCGCATGCCCGAAGTCTATCTCGGCCAGATCCGTAAAGATCAACCGGTGAGCGTCAAGGTCGATGCTTTCCCCGGCGAGCAGTTTACCGGCCGCGTCTATGCGCTTGAGACGACGGTTGATGAAAAGACCCGCACCGCACTCCTGCGCGCGCGCGTGCCCAATCCGGGAGGCAAGCTCCGTCCCGGGATGTTCGCGCGCGTCACGCTGCAACTCGGATCCAACAGCAAGGCGGTGCTGGTGCCGGAACAGGCGATTGTGCCGCGCGGCGACAAGAGCTTCGTGTTCCGAGTGGTCGAAGGCAAGGCAGTGCTGACCGAGGTCGCGCTCGGCAGCCGCACCCAGGGCGAGGTCGAGATCGCGAAGGGCCTCAAGGCCGGCGAGATGGTAGTGATCGATGGACAGATAAAGCTTCAGGACGGTGTGCCGGTGATGGTGCTGCCGGAAAAGCCACAA
>JAHFRO010000143.1 GCA_023266245.1 Betaproteobacteria bacterium
GGCGCTTGCTGCGGAGTTGCGCTGCCTGGTATGCCAGAACGAGTCGCTAGCCGAATCGAAGGCCGATCTCGCCGTGGACCTGCGCAACCAGGTCCGGGAGAAGATGAAGCAGGGAAAGAGCGATGCGGAGGTCGTGGACTTCCTGGTGGCGCGGTATGGCGACTTCGTGCTCTACCGCCCGCCTTTCAAGCTCGCCACCGCGCTGCTGTGGTTCGGGCCTCTCATCCTGCTCCTGGCGGGGCTCGGCGCGCTGTACTACCGGCTCGCGCGCCGGCGCGCCGCAGTCGGGATCGAGTTGAGCGAAGCCGAGCGCAAGCGCGCGGCTGAGCTGCTCGCCGCCGGAGACGCGGCGGAACGGAAATGACCGTGTTCCTGGTCATCATCGGGTTGCTCATCGCCGGAGCGTTGCTGTTCATCGTGCCGCCGCTCCTGCGGCGCGGCACGGGCGTCGCCGTGTCGCGCGACGCCATCAACGTCGCGGTGTACCGCGACCAGCTGCGCGAGCTCGAGGCGGATCTGCGCGCCGGAACGCTCGCTGCGGACCACTACGAGAAGGCGCGCCGCGAGATCGAGGCCCGGCTGCTGGAAGACGTCGGTGGAGGCGGTGCGGCGGCGGGAAAGCCCCGGGCGCGCGCCGCCGCGCTCACCCTGGGCATCGCAATACCGCTGTGCGCGCTCGCCATCTACCTCGTCGTCGGTAATCCGCAGGCGCTCTCGCCGCAGGCTGAGAGCGTGAGCGAGCAACAGGTCCAGATGCTGATCGAGCGGCTGGCGGCGCGCCTTCGGGACAGCCCGGAGGATGCCGAGGGCTGGATCCTGCTGGGGCGCTCCTACGCCGTGCTCGGTCGCTTCGGTGAGGCGACCCAGGCGTACGCGAACGCGACGGCGCGCATGCCGAAAAACGCCCAGCTGCTCGCTGACTACGCGGATGCGCTCGGAATGGCGCAGGGCCGGCGACTGCAAGGCGAGCCGGAGAAGATCATTGCCCGCGCGCTGGAGGCCGATCCCGACAACCTCAAGGCGCTCGCGCTCGCCGGCACCGCGGCGTTCGAGAAAAACGACTACGCCAAAGCCGTGGACCACTGGGAACGCATGCTGCGTCTCGTCCCGGCAGATTCCGAGCTGGCGCAAGCGGTTCGCGCCAGCATCGCGGAGGCGCGGACCCTGGGAGGGGGCGCGCCCGCCAGCAAGCCGGCGCAGTCAGCGGCGGCCGGCGGCCGCGTGAGCGGCGTGGTGAAGCTGGCGCCGGAGCTGGCGGGGAAGATCGCGCCGAACGATACCGTGTTCATCTTCGCCCGCGCCGCCGACGGCCCGCGCATGCCGCTCGCGGTCCTGCGCCGGCAGGCGCGCGACCTGCCGCTCGAGTTCGCGCTCGACGACTCGATGGCGATGACCCCGGCGATGAAGCTCTCCGATCACCCGCGCGTCGTGGTGGGCGCGCGCATCTCGAAGACCGCCAACGCCAATCCCCAGGCCGGCGACCTGCAGGGACTGAGCGCGCCGGTCAAAGTCGGCGCCGAGCGCGTAAACGTGGTGATCGATACCGAGCTGCGCTAGAGCCCATCTCAAAAACGGTGAATGGTAAATGGTGAATAGGGAATGGTAGATCGGCAGCCCTGCGCGCTCGGCTAGAATAGGGTCTTCAGGCAATTGTCATGTCCGACGCCGCCGCCAAATCGAAAAAGCACGCCCCGCAGCCGCCTTCCGCGTCGAACTTCATCCGTTCCGTCGTTGACGCCGACCTCGCGAGCGGCAAGTACGCCGCGCGCGGCTGGGGCGGAAAGCCGGGCCCGGCGAAGACGCACGAAGGCGCGGCGAAGGACCCGGCGAAGATCCGCACGCGCTTTCCGCCCGAGCCGAACGGGTACCTGCACATCGGCCACGCGAAATCCATCTGTCTCAACTTCGGTCTTGCGCGCGACTACGGCGGCCTCTGCCACCTGCGCTTCGACGACACGAACCCCACCAAGGAGGAGCAGGAGTACGTCGATTCCATCCTCGATGCGGTGAGTTGGTTGGGCTTCGACTGGGGTCCGCACCTTTACTACGCCTCCGACTACTTCGACACGCTCTACGAGTTTGCGGAGCTGTTCATCCAGCACCGCCTCGCCTACGTGGACAGCCTCACCGCCGAGGAGATTCGCGAGCACCGCGGCACGCTCACCCAGCCGGGCCGGCACAGCCCCTACCGC
This sequence comes from Betaproteobacteria bacterium, assembly GCA_023266245.1. Taxonomy (GTDB): domain Bacteria; phylum Pseudomonadota; class Gammaproteobacteria; order Burkholderiales; family SG8-41; genus SG8-41. The sequence goes on from JAHFRO010000143.1 coordinate 2,193, forward strand.
GAGCGCCCGGTCGCGGAGAACCTCGATCTCTTCCGGCGCATGCGCAAGGGCGAGTTCAAGGACGGCGAACACGTGCTGCGGCTCAAGATCGACATGGCCTCGGGCAATATCAACCTGCGCGACCCGGTGATTTACCGCATCCGCCGCGCGGAGCATCACCGCACCGGTGACAAGTGGTGCATCTACCCGATGTACGACTACACGCACTGCATCTCGGATGCGCTGGAGAACATCACGCACTCGATCTGCACGCTGGAGTTCGAAGACCATCGCCCGCTCTACGACTGGGTGCTGGCGCGCCTCGCCGAATTCGGCGCGCTGAAGAAGCCGCTGCCCCAGCAGATCGAATTCGCGCGGCTCAACCTCACCTACGTCGTGCTCTCGAAAAGAAGGCTGATCGAGCTGGTCGAAGGCGGTCACGTGGACGGTTGGGACGATCCCCGCATGCCCACTCTCGTCGGCGCGCGGCGGCGCGGCTGCACGCCCGAGGCGCTGCGACTGATCGCTGAGCGCATCGGCGTCTCGAAGGCCGACTCGTGGATTGATTACTCCATCCTCGAAGACTGCATGCGCGAGCACCTGAACGAAGTCGCCGAGCGGCGCCTCGCCGTGCTCGACCCGGTGAAGCTCGTCATCGACAACTATCCCGCAGGCAAGGAAGAAGACTGCCACGCGCCCAACCACCCGCAGAAGCCGGAGCTGGGCAAGCGCGCCCTGCCCTTATCGCGCGAGCTGTGGATCGAGCGCGAGGACTTCATGGAAAACCCGCCCAAGGGCTACTTCCGGCTGTTTCCCGGCAACGAGGTGCGGCTCAGATACGGCTACGTCGTGAAGTGCATCGGCTGCGAGAAGGACGCGCGCGGCAACGTCATCGCCGTGCACTGCGAATACGACCCCGAAACAAAGTCAGGCACGCCGGGCGCGGACAAGGTGAAGGTCAAGGGCAACATCCACTGGGTATCGGCCAAGCATGCCTGCTCCGCGGAAGTCCGGCTCTACGATCGGCTCTTCAAAGTCCCACAACCCGGCAGCGAGCGCGACTTCCTTGAAGACCTCAACCCCGACTCAAAAAAAATCATCGCCGCCTGCGTCGAACCGGCGCTCAAGAATGCGAAGCCGGAAGAACGCTTCCAGTTCGAGCGGCATGGCTATTTCGTGGCGGACCTCCGCGATTCGAGACCGGGCTCGCCGGTATTCAACCGTGCCGTGACGCTGCGCGACTCCTGGGGCAAGTAGACAGGGATCACGGCGCGAGGGCGTCGAGCTTGCGCACGTACTCGCCGATCCGGTGATTGGTAAAGATGCGCGGCCGGAACAGCGCCGCGATAAGAAAGTTGACCACCAGCCCGACGAGGAAGATCGGTGGCATCAGGCAAGGCAGCAGGAACAACGTCCACGTTGATCCAAGGTGGAACCAAAGTCCCGCCGCCCATCCGCGGAGCAGGCGGCCTCCCCGCGTAAGATAAATCAGCTCGCCCACGTGCCTGAATCCCGTCAACGCGAACGGCACGCGCGTGATGGCGTCCGTCGAGTTGACGACGCGATAGACGGGAATCCCCCGCATCGCGAACCGGCGCGCGAGCTCAATGTCGGCAACCCGCGGCGAGCCGAAGGTGTACATGGCGCGGGGAAGCCAGTAGTGGGCCGCGATAGTTGCAAGCGCCCCGCCCAGGCTGTGGCCGGTAAAGAACACTGGCACGTTCCGGCACTCGGCTACCAGCGCATCGCTCACCCCTCGGCTGCCGTACCACTCGACTTTCATGCCCTCCCCGCCCAGGCCTTCGACGTCGGTCCCCATCACTTCCTTGAAGGCGTAAACGAAACCGGCATGCGCGCGGTAAGGCTCGTCCGGCAGCTTGGTCTTGAGAAACGAGAGGTCAGTAAGGATGTCGGCCCAATCATTCTCGGTACCGCGGAACGCGAGCACGGCGAACGGCTTGTTCTGCATCATCCCGGGATGCACCGCGAGAAATCCCTGCGTGCTTGCTGCATCTACGAACGTGACCGATTTGAAGCCCGCTTCCCGGAGCGCCTCCACCACCTGGCGCTTGTTCTCATACGCCAGCGCGGAAAGCTTCGCCAGCCACCACGCCCGCGTGGGGTCGTAACCGGCGGCGCTCGGATCGAACGGCCGGATGTCAAGTGAGGATCGGCTGAAAAACGGCATGCCCGGCGCAAGCAGTGGAATCGCGCGGACATTCTACGCTGACTGCGGGCGGCGCTAGAATCAAGGATATCCGGCTGCCCGGTGTCATGGCCACCGCCAACTTCTTGTTTCACGGCGAGCTTGCGGAGTTTCTCGCCCGCGAGCGGCGCGGCGGCGCGTTCGACTACGCCTGCGCTCGCGCCGCCACCGTCAAGCACGCGATCGAGTCGCTCGGCGTGCCGCACACCGAGGTCGGGCGGCTGCTGGTGAATAGCCAGCCCGCCACCCTCGGGCGCATCGTGCGCGAGGGCGATGCGATCGAGGTTTTTCCCCACGCCGCCGCCGAGGGCGAGGCGCCGTGGTTCATCGCGGACGCGCATCTGGGCGGGCTCGCGCGGTTTCTCAGGATGCTTGGCTTCGACACGCTCTACGACAACGCGATCGCCGACCGCGAGGTCCTCGAGCTCGCGGCGCGCGAGCGTCGCATCGTGTTGACGCGCGACCGCGAGCTGCTCAAGTGCCGGGAGATCGCGCGCGGCTGCTTCGTCCATGCGCTAAAGCCCGAGGCGCAGTTGAGGGAAGTCGCGGCGCGCTACTCACTCGAGCGCCACCTGCAGCCCTTCACGCTGTGCCTGCACTGCAACCTGCGCCTCGAAGCGGTCGAAAGGAGCGCGCTGGCGGGGCGCGTGCCGGAGCGCATCGCCGAGCGCTATGCGGAGTTCGTGCGCTGCCCAGGCTGCGAGCGCATCTACTGGCAGGGCTCGCACTGGGAGCGGATGCGCGAGATGCTCGGCGCCTCGCTCGCCGTTCGCATTCCCGGCGCCTGAGTGCCGGCGCGAGGACGTGCGTAGCGATGTAGTCGAGGATCCGGTCCGTGCGGTAACCTGCACGCTCTCGGAACAATTCGGGGAGATTGAACAATGAGTTCGCACAACAAAGTCGCCATCGTCACGGGCGCGGGCACCGGCATCGGAAGAGCGGTTGCGCTCGCGTTTCTCAAGGACGGCTATCGCGTCGCGCTGGCCGGGCGCCGCAAGGAACTGCTGGACAAGACCGTGGAAGAGGCGGGTGCGGCGGGCAAGCAGGCCCTAGTCGTTCCGACCGACGTGAGCAAGCCGGAGGCCGTGCGCGCGCTCTTCGCGAAGACCAGGGAAAAGTTTGGCCGCCTCGACGTGCTGTTCAACAATGCCGGCGGCAGCGCCGGGGTTCCCTTCGAAGACCTCACCTACGAGCAGTGGAAAGGGGTGGTGGAAGTGAACCTGACGGGCATGTTCCTGTGCGCGCAGGAAGCGTTCCGGATGATGAAGGACCAGGACCCGCGGGGCGGGCGCATCATCAACAACGGCTCCATTTCCGCGCACGCGCCGCGACCCAACTCCGCCGCCTACACCGCGACCAAGCACGGGGTGACCGGCCTCACCAAGACCCTCTCGCTCGACGGGCGGAAGTACGACATCGCGTGCGGGCAGATAGACATCGGCAACGCCGCCACCCCGATGACGGAGCGGATGGCGAAGGGCGTGATGCAGGCGAACGGCACCATCGCGCCCGAGCCCCGCATGGACGCGGCCCACGTCGGCAGCGCCGTGCTCTTCATGGCGAACCAGCCGCTCGATGTGAACGTGCTCACCATGACCATCATGGCGACCAAGATGCCGTTTGTCGGCAGGGGCTAAGGGAACCGCCGAT
>JAHFRO010000144.1 GCA_023266245.1 Betaproteobacteria bacterium
TCGTGATCGACGTGGCCGCGCTCTGAGCGGACCGCAACAACCATCCAACCAAAGGAGGTACGCAATATGGCATTCAACCGCAGGCGATTCATACAAGCGGCCGGCGCCGGGCTCGGTGCGTCGGCGATCGGCTTTCCCACGCTCGTGCGCGCGCAGAGCGCACCGATCCGGCTCGGGCTCATGACCGTCAAGACCGGACCGCTTGCGTCCGGCGGTCTCGACATGGAGCGCGCACTGGTGCAGTTCCTGCGCGAGCGCAATTACACACTGGCGGGCCGCAAGATCGAGCTGTTCGTGGGCGACAGCGCCGGCGTGCCGGCGCAGGCGCGCACCCAGCTGCAGCAACTGGTCGAGCGCGACCACATTCAAGTGCTGATCGGGCCGCTCGCGACCGCTGAGGCGCTCGCGAGCGACGATTACATCCGCCAGCAGCAGCTGCCGACGTTGTCGGTCGCCGCCGCCGAGGACATGACGCAGCGCAACCCCAATCCGTGGTTCGTGCGGGGGACGTCGACTTCCTCGCAGTGCGCGCAGCCGCTCGCCGATTACTGCTACAAGACGCTCAAGTACCGGCGCATGGCGGTCATTGCCGACGACATTCCTTACGGCCACGAAATGTGCGCCGGCTTCCAGCGCGTGTTCGAGGAGCTGGGCGGGAAAATCGTGCAGAAAACGTTCCCGCCGCTCACGGTTCCCGACTACGGCACGTATCTCGCGCAACTCAAGACCAACATCGACGGCATCTTTCTCGGCTTTGCCGGATCGAACGGTTTCCGTTACCTCAGGCAGTTCAACGAGTACGGCTTGAAGGGCAAGGTCAACGTGGTCGGCGGCATGACCGCGCTCGACGAAGCGGTGCTGCGCAACATGGGCGACGAGGCGCTCGGCATCATCACCTCGAACTGGTATTCGGCCGAGATCGACAACCCGATCAACCGCAAGTTCTCGGCCGCATTCCGCGCCGAGTCGAAATACGACCCCGGCTTCTACGCCGCCGCGACGTATGTCGAGGGCGCGGTGCTGGAAGCGGCGCTGCAAGCCGTCAAGGGCGCGCTCGAGGACAAGGCGGCGTTCATGAAGACGCTGCGGGCGATCAAGGTCGACACGGCGCGCGGCCCGGTTGCGTTCGACGAGTACGGCAACATCGTCGGCAATATCTACATCCGCAAGGTCGAGCGCAAGGAAGGCCGGCTGGTGAACTCAGTGATTTACACCTACCCGAACGTGAGCCAGTTCTGGACCTACAATCCGAAGGAGTTCCTGAAGAACCCGGTGTATTCGCGCGACTGGCCGCCGGCGAAAAACCTCGAACCGTAACAGGCCCTCTGCGGGCCGGGTTTAACCCCGGCCTGCGCTCCCTACCATGCAGTTCTGGATCGTCCAGACCTTGAATAGCCTGGCCCTCGGGGGGCTACTGTTCCTGCTCGCGGCGGGATTCTCGCTGATCTTCGGCCTGATGCGGATCGCGAATCTCACGCACGGCTCGCTGTTCATGCTCGGCGCCTACATCGGCGTGAGCATCCTGAAGTTCGTGCCGAACCTGTGGCTCGCGGCGCTGCTCGGCGGGGTCGCCGTTGCCGCGTTCGGCGGGTTGCTCGAGCGCCTGATCCTGCGCAGGCTCGCCGGCAATGTGCTCGGGCAGGTGCTGGTCACCCTCGGCGTTGCGTACATCATCGCCGACCTTTGTCTCATGGTCTGGGGCGGCGACCCGATCCCGGTACCGACGCCGGAATTGCTGCGGCAACCGATCGTGATCGGCGGGGTCGCTTTTCCGAGCTACCGGCTGGTAGTGGTGGGAATCGCGATCATTACCGCCATCGCGCTCTACCTGCTGATGGAGCGCACCCGGCTCGGCGCGATGATCCGCGCCGGCGTCGATGACATGCAGATGGCGCGCGCAGTCGGCATCCCGGTTTCGCGCCTGTTCACGATCGTGTTCTGCCTCGGCTCCGCGCTCGCCGGCGCAGGCGGCATCATCGGCGGGCCGATACTTTCCGCCTACCCCGGTCTCGACTTCGACATGCTGCCGCTCGCGCTGATCGTCGTGATACTCGGCGGCGTCGGCAGCCTGCTCGGCGCCTTTGTCGGCAGCTTTATCATCGGCGCCATCTACACTTTCGGCACGGCGTTGCTGCCCGGTCTCGCGTACGTGATTTTGTTTCTGCCGATGATTTTCGTGATCGCGTTCCGCCCGCGGGGTTTATTTGGGAAGGTAACGACGTGAGCCGCGTCGCCTGGCTGGCGCTTCTGGCGGTGCTTCTCGCCGGCTTCCCCTGGATCGCGGGGGAATTCTACGTCAACCTGACGAGCCAGATCTTCATCGCCGCAATTTTCGCGGCGAGCCTCAATCTGCTGGTCGGCTATGGCGGCCTGCCTTCGCTCGGTCATGCGGCGTTTCTCGGCATGGCGGCCTACCTCTCGGCGCTGCTTTATCTGAAACTCGGCCTCGGCCACTGGATCACGGCGCCGATCGTGCTCGCGGCGACGACGCTGATGGCCTGCGTGTTCGGCTGGATCGCGCTGCGCGCGACCGGCCTCAGCTTTCTGATGCTCACGCTCGCGCTGTCGCAGGTCCTGTGGGGTACCGCCTACCGCTGGGTAGCGGTGACCGAGGGTGACAATGGCCTGCGGGGCCTTACGCGCCCGGCGCCGTTTGGCATCAGCCTCGACGATCCGGCGGCGTTCTACTACTTCACGCTCGCCATCACTGTGCTTGCGATTTGGATTATGGCGAGGTTTGTCGGATCATCGTTCGGCGCCGCGCTGCGCGGCACCCGCGACCAGCCGCGACGCATGAGCGCGCTCGGCCACAACGTCTGGCTGATCCGCTGGATCACATTTGTCTATGCGGGTTTCTGGGGCGCGGTATCGGGGCTGCTGTTCGTCTACTACAACAAATACATTCACCCGGCCTCGCTGTCGCTCACCAGCTCGGCCGAGGGGCTGCTCGGGGTGATCGCCGGCGGCTCCGGCACGCTCGCCGGGCCGATCGTCGGCGCGGCGCTCGTCATGATCCTGAAGAATTACGTTTCGGCCTACATCGAGCGCTGGAACATGCTGCTCGGGTTCGTCTTCGTCATGATCGTGATCTTCATGCCCGACGGTCTGGTGCCGGGAATCCGCCGCCTGTGGGCGCGCTGGAAGGCGAAATGACGCCCGCGCTCCAGATCAGCGGCCTGAAGAAGTCGTTTGGCGGCCTGCCCGCAATGGACGATGTTGCGCTCGAGGTGATGGCGGGCGAGCGGCGGCTGATCATCGGCCCGAACGGCGCCGGCAAGACGACGCTCTTTAATCTGATCACCGGCGACCTGCCCCGCGACGCAGGCACCATCCGGCTGTTCGGCGAGGAGGTCTCGCGCCTGCAGCCGCACCAGCGCGCGCACCGGGGTCTCGCGCGGACCTACCAGATCATCACGCTGTTCCCGCACGATACGCTCGAGCACAACATCCTGCTTTCGCTGCTTGGGCTGTCGCCGGCGCGCTGGAGCGCGTTCCGCCCGCTCGCCCGGCACGCCGAGCTCTACACGGAAGCACATCGTGTGCTCGGGCTGGTGGGCCTCGCGCACCTCACGCGGCGCCCGATCGGCGAGGTGGCGTACGGCGAGAGGCGGCGCGTCGAGATCGCGATGGCGCTCGCGCAGAAGCCCAAGGTGCTGCTGCTCGACGAGCCGCTCGCCGGGCTCTCGCGCGAGGAACGCGGCACCGTGAAGCAATTGATTGCCGGCATTCCGCGCGAAGTGACGGTGGTCATGATCGAGCACGACATGGACACCGCGCTTGACATGGCAGAGCGCATCACCGTGCTCCATTACGGCAGCGTGATCGTCGAAGGCACGCGCGCCGAAGTCGTTGCCGACCCGAAGACGCGCGAGGTGTACCTTGGCGACTGAAGCTTTAGCGCTGGCCGGAATCAACGCGCTCTATGCCGACAGCCACGTCCTGCACGACGTCTCGTTTTCGTTCAACGCCGGGCGGGTGCTCGCGCTGCTGGGCCGCAACGGCGCCGGCAAGACCACGTGCATGAGCACGATCATCGGCTTCCTGCCGCCGCGCGACGGCGAGATCCGGCTGTTCGGCGAGCCGATCGGCCGGCTTATGCCCGAGACGATTTCGCGCAAGGGAGTCGGCTTTGTGCCCCAGGGCCGGCGGATTTTTCCCACGCTCACAGTGCGCGAGAACCTGACCGTCGCACGACAGTCGCGCGGCGGGGCGGCGAAGCCCTGGACGCTCGATCGCGTGTGCGAGCTTTTTCCCGGGCTTAAAGGGCGGCTGCAGCAACCCGCGGGTTCGCTCTCCGGCGGCGAGCAGCAGATGCTCGCGATCGGGCGCGCGCTGATGGGCAACCCGCGCCTGCTCTTGATGGATGAGCCGTCCGAAGGCCTCGCGCCGCGGATCGTCGCCGAGATGAGGCGGACCATTGCACGCCTGAAACAGGAAGGCCAGTCGATCGTGCTCGTCGAGCAGAACATCAAGCTCGCGCTCGATCTCGCCGATGACGTGGTGATGCTGAACACCGGCCGCGTCGCCTTCGCCGGCAGCGTCGACGAGGTCCGCGGCAACGAGGCGCTGATCACGCAGCACTTGGGCGTGTTCTAGCGGATCGGCAATTCGAAGATAAGTCAATTGGCCCGCCCCAACAGCGGCATGACACTCGGTGTCGACACTTTCCTCACGACGGCGGCAGGCGATGAGCGGGCCGTGGGGGCGGCCTTGCTCACAAGGCTCGAACCGTGCGCTGACTGGGCTCCTCGCGCCAAGGCCCTCGCGTTCGACCTCACGACGGCCGTGGTGGAGCGACCGCTGCCGCTGCTCGACGTGCAGCGCTGGCTGTCGGCATTTCCCATTGACACGCCGCTCGGAAAAGCGCTGTTCCGGCTGGCCGAAGCTTTGCCGCACACGCCAGACGCAGCGAACCAGTGCGCGCTGCTCGCGCGCCTGCCTGGGCTGTCGAGCCGCCTCGCGCAACGCCTCGCACGGCCACTCGCCCATTTCGTCCTCGCCGCCTTCAGCCGTCAGTTTGTATACGGAGAGCGCATCGAGCGCGCATTATCGCGATCGCGCCGTGAGCGCCCGCCTCGTCAGCAGCAAACGTTCTCGTTCGACATGCTGGGCGAGGGGGCGCGCACCCGCGAGGACGCCGAGCACAATTTCACCCGTTACCTCGAGGCGGTGCGCGCCGTGGGCGCGTCGGCGTGCCAGGAAGGACAGGACTGGCAGCATCGCTCGGGCGTGTCGATCAAGCTGAGCGCGATTCATCCGCGCTGCGAAGCTTCGCAGTACCCGCACAGCCGCGACGAGCTGCTCGATCACTTGCGCCTGCTGTGCCGCGCGGCAGCCGAGGCCGGCATCGGGCTCACCATCGACGCCGAGGAATCCGAGCGGCTGGCGCTGCAGCTCGATCTGTTCGCGGCGCTGTCCGCCGATGCCTCTCTGGCAGCGTGGCCTGGCCTCGGGCTGGCGGTACAGGCCTATCAGTTGCGGGCGACGCATGCGCTGGCAGCGGTACTGGCTGCCGCGCGGCACCGCCGCGAGCGCGGCGGTGCCGCCGTCGCCGTGCGGCTGGTCAAAGGCGCCTACTGGGACGCCGAGATCCGGCGCGCGCAGGAACTCGGTCTCGACGATTACCCGGTGTTCACGGACAAGCGCCTCACCGATTTGTCGTATCTGGCGTGCGCCCGCGTGCTGCTCGCGAACCGCGAGCTCGTATGCCCGCAGTTCGCCACGCACAATCCGATCACGCTGGCTTGCGTGCTCGCTCTTGCCGCCGTGCGATCCTCTGCCGCGCCTAGCGAGCCGTCGTTCGAGTGTCAGCGCTTGCATGGCATGGGGCAATCGCTGCAGCGTGCGCTCGCCACGCTGCACCCGCAATTACCGGTGCGCATTTACGCGCCGGTCGGCCGGCAGCAAGAGCTGCTCGCCTACCTGGTGCGCAGGCTGCTCGAGAACGGCGCCAGCACGTCGTTCGTGCGCCAGGCGGCGCGCACGCGCAGTGCGCCAGGCCTGGTTTCCGCGGGCCTTGCCTGC
>JAHFRO010000145.1:0-4142 GCA_023266245.1 Betaproteobacteria bacterium
GCGCCTCGCCGAGCTGGCGCACGCTCACGTTGGATAGTCCCAAGTGCCGGATCTTGCCGGCGCGCTGCAGCTCGGCGAGCGTGCCGACGGATTCGGCGAAGGGGACCTTCGGATCGGGCGCGTGGAGCTGGTAGAGGTCAATGCGTTCGAGCCGCAGGCGCTTCAAGCTGCCGTCCAACGCCCGGCGCAGGTGCGCCGGCCGTCCGTCCGGGTCCCAGCGCTGGCGGCTGGGGCGCACGAGGCCGCCCTTGGTGCCGATCACCAGCTCCCTGGGGTAGGGATGGAGCGCCTCGGCGATGAGGGTCTCGGAAACCTCGGGGCCGTAGCTGTCGGCGGTGTCGAAGAAGGTGTGGCCGAGCTCGAACGCGCGGAGAAGGAGCTTGCGCGCCGCCGCGCGGTCCTTCGGCTCGCCCCAGATATCCGGACCTGCGACGCGCATCGCGCCGAAGGCCATGCGGTTGACGGTCAGATCGCCGAGCCGGAGCGTGCCCGCCGCTGCGGCGGGTTTCATGTTTTGATGCATGAATGAAAGAGGGCGCCGCGTGGCGCCCTTTTTTACCTGGCGAAGACCGCGGTTGAGCGGCGCATTCCGTGTCCGCTCGAACGCGCGCAGTTGAAGCGGCGCCGTGCGTCCGCTTCAACTTACTTCGGCTGCGACACGACCCGCAGATAGGGCTTCAGCGTCTTGAAGCCCTGCGGATACTTCTTCCTGGCGTCCTCGTCGGAGACCGACGCGGGAATGATGACGTCCTCGCCCGGTTTCCAGTTTACCGGCGTGGCAACCGTGTGCTTTGCGTTCAACTGAACCGAATCGAGCAGGCGCAGCACCTCATCAAAGTTGCGGCCCGTGCTCATCGGATAGACGATCATCGCCTTGACCTTCTTGTCGGGCCCGACGACGAATACCGATCGGACCGTCGCGTTATCCGCCGCAGTGCGTTTCCCGCCGCTCGCGTTGGGGTGAATCATGTCGTAGAGCTTCGCGACCGCAAGGTCCGCATCGCCGATCATCGGATAGTTGATCGCGTGCCCCTGGGTCTCCTGAATGTCCTTGGCCCAGGCCTTATGGTCGCTGACGGGATCCACGCTGAGTCCGATGATCTTGCAGTTGCGCTTGTCGAATTGCGGCTTGAGGCCAGCCATGTATCCAAGCTCGGTGGTGCAGACGGGAGTGAAATCCTTGGGATGCGAGAACAGGATGGCCCATTTGTCCCCGATCCACTCGTGGAATCGGATCTTCCCTTCGGTGGTTTCGGCAGCGAAATCCGGCGCTTCGTCACCTATGCGTACTGGCATGTTCGACCTCCGTTGTGTGGGTGAGTCGGGATATTCCAGCCGCCAGCGGTGTGGCGGCTTTTCCGAGTCTAAGTTGAGAGTCTCCGTTGAACGTCTTGGAACGGAAAATTATAGCGCAGCCCGAATAATTAAACACCAGGGGTCAGAGTAAGTAGGCCCGGGTTTCTTTTTCCGGTTCTTATCCGCGTTCATCTAGAGTTGTGATTTTCTAGTTCACCAGAAACGCCGCCGGGAGCGATTGCACCACCGCGCGCCGGTAGGTGATCTGGCTCTCCGCGATATCGTGCACCGCGCGGTTGCGCGCATCGGTCACGATTTCCCCGTGCTCAAGCAGTCCACGGTTCAACATTAGCGGCCGCATCATCATGGCGTCGAGCGTATCAGCATGCCGCGGTGGCACGTAATCCAGTTTGACCGGTTGTGGCTCAGGTAATGCGGCCGCTCCGGCGACGAGGAAGCTGTTCGCGTGCGCCGATCCTGGCCAGTCCGGCCGGTAGAGTGCGAGGTGCGGCAGTTCCGTACGCAAGGTGGCGAGCAGGTGCGCGTAGGCGGCGGGGCGTTTGAGGTCCGCGAAAGTGTTGAACACCGCAATGCCGTCGGGTTCCAGGCAGCGGCGCAGGTCACTGAAGAAATTGCGCGTGACGAGGTAGTCGGGCGTGCCGTCGCCGAGGAACAGGTCCACCACGATCACGTCGTAGCGGCGGGCGCAGCGCCGCAAGTACGTGCGCGCGTCTTCCAGGTAGACGCGCGCGCGCGACGGGTCGAATCCGAAGTAGCGCTGCGCCGCGGCAGCCGACGCCGGATCGATTTCCACCACCTCGACGGCAACGCCGTGCCCGGCGAGCCGCATCGGCACGATGCCTGCGCCCAGGCCCAGCACCAGCGCGGATCCGATCCGCGGGCGATAGGCGTAGGCGAGCGCTTCCAGCGCGTAGGTGTAGAACGACAGCGAGCGCCCGTCGGAGGCGACGGTGTTCTGCACCAGCCCGTCCTGGAAGTAGAGGCGCACGAAACGGCCGCTGTCGGGCTCGGGGTCGCTGCGCAGTATCTTCACCGTGCCGAACAGCGAGCGAAAGCTCGCCTCCACGCGCCACGAGGTTGCGCCGTGATTCGCCGGCCACATGCGCCCGATATAGGCCTCGGCCTGCCACAGCATCAGCGCCGCGAACAGCGTGGCGCCGCCCGCGGCGATCCCCAATCTGCCGCGCGCGGCGAGCGGCGCCGGAGGCCGCGCCGCGGCCGCGAGCGACACCAGCGCCAGCATGAGCGCTACCGCCAGCGTGGCGGAGAAGTTGCTGACATGCGGTATCAGCCCGAACGCGGTCGCCAGCACGCCCGCGACCGAACCGATGGTGCTGACGAAGAACACCGTGCCGGCGCCGGCGTCGCCCGTCCGTCCGCCGCCGCGCGCGAGCAGGATCGCGACCAGCAACGGATTCATGGCCGCGGCCGCGACCAGGGGCACGGACAGCAGGATCAGGGACGCGGCGAACGAGCCCAGCACCAGGTCGGCGCCCGCCAGCACCGGGAACAGATAGGGGTAGACCAGACAGGCCGCGACGATGGCGAAAGCGGCGAGCGCCGGCATCAGCGCATAGAGCTGGGCGAGCCGCGCGACGCCCGCAGCGGACGAGCCGCGGACGGCGGCGAGCCGCCCGCCGGCCCAGTAGCCGAGGGCGAGCGCGACGAGCGTGATCGAGAGGATGCCGGTCCAGATATAGAGGCTCACCCCGAAGTAGGGCGTCATGATGCGCGAGGCGAGCAGCTCCAGCGCCAGTACCGCGGCGCCGGAAACGAAGATGATGGCGTAGAGCAGCATCGTGCAGGGAAACGCTCGGGTATATATAATGTGCCCCTCGCCAATCTACCAGAGTCAAATCACTGCGGCTACGAGGAGAAAGGTTCGTCAAGGAGACCGATTGTGCAATTCGAGACTGTTCGCTCAATAGCGTCCGTATTCGTAGGCCGCGCCGTCGCGCTGTTGTTGTTGAGCCTCATGCCCGCCATGAGCGTGTTCGCTGGCGAGCTGAGCGTGCCCTACGTTCCGACGCCGCAGGAGGTCGTGGAGCGCATGCTGCAGATCGCCAAGGTCGGGCCCGGCGATTACCTGATCGACCTCGGATCGGGCGACGGGCGCATCGTCATCACCGCCGCGAAGAAGCACGGCGCGCGCGGCTTCGGCGTGGATCTCAACCCGGATCGCATCCGGGAGAGCAATGAGAACGCGCTCCGGGCGGGCGTCACCGACAAGGTCGCGTTTTTCCAGCGCGACCTGTTCGAAACCGACCTCAGCCAGGCCACCGTGATCACACTGTACCTGCTGCCGCGCGTCAATCTCGAGTTGCGTCCCAGGCTGCTCGAGCTCAAACCGGGCACGCGCGTCGTATCGCACGACTTTTCCATGGACGACTGGAAGCCCGACGCGCATGTCACAGTGGAGGCCAAGGACAAATGGAACGGCTCCGGCGGCAAGAGCGAAATCTATTTCTGGGTGATCCCGGCCAAGGTCGGGGGAACCTGGCAGTGGGAGCTGCCGGTGGCGGGCAAGCCGCAGTCCTACGAAGTGACTCTGCAGCAGAGATACCAGATGATTTCCGGCAGTGCCAAGATCGGCGGCCGGACCGTGAAGCTGCAGAACACGCGGCTGCGCGGCGACGAGATCCGCTTGACCTTCACCGCCGATGTGAACGGCGCGCTCGTCAGGCACGAGTTCTCCGGCAAGATCGAGGGCGAAGTCATCAACGGCACCGCCGCGCTCTCCGGCGCGCGCCTGGAGAGCCAGCTCGAATGGGGCGCGAAGCGCATCGCGCGCTCCGCTGCAGCCCCCCAGGACGACGGTCACCGCA
>JAHFRO010000145.1:4242-6011 GCA_023266245.1 Betaproteobacteria bacterium
TGGGCGGCGTGCTGCTCCTGGCGTGTTTCGCCGCCGCCCCGGCACTGGCGCAGGACTACGGCGACACGCCGTACGTGCAGACGCCGCAGAACGTGGTCGACAAGATGCTGGAGATCGCCAGGGTCGGGCCCGGTGACTACGTGATCGACCTCGGCTCCGGCGACGGGCGCATGGTGATCACCGCGGCGAAGAAGCACGGCGCGCGCGGCTTCGGAGTGGACCTCGACCGGCGCCTGGTCGCGTTGAGCAACCGTCTCGCCGCCAGGGCCGGCGTGGCGGGCCGCGCGGTGTTCTACCAGCGCGATCTGCACGCGACTGACGTGAGTTCCGCCTCCGTCCTCACCCTCTATCTGCTGCCGGAAGTGAACCTCATGATCCGGCCCAGACTGCTTTCCACCCTCAAGCCCGGCACGCGCATCGTGTCGCATGATTACGATATGGGCGAATGGCCGCCTGATCTTGCGCTGGAGATGGACGCACCTGGCAAGCCGGTCGGCGTGGGACAGAAGAGCAAGGTTTTCTACTGGGTGGTGCCGGGAGTTGCTGCCGGTAAATGGCTCTGGTGGCTCTCGGTGGGCGGCGGCGTCCGGGAATTCGAGCTGGCGCTCGACCAGAATTTCCAGAAGATCGAAGGGACGCTCACGGTCGGCGGGCATACCGTGAAGATCGGGGATGCGAAATTGACCGGCGAGCAGATCGGTTTCACCGCGAGCGCGGGGGAAGAGCGCTACGAGTTCAGCGGGCGCATCATCAATCATGCGATCGAGGGCGCAGCGCGCGTGAGCAGCGGCGGGCAGACGCGGGAGCTCGCGTGGGTCGCGGCGCGCACCGAGTTGCGGCAGCCGCGGCACATCGCGCAGCCCGCACCCAAGCTCGATCCCTACCTGCCGAGGTAGGGGATAGCCCATGACGGTTGCGGGACGCATCGGTTGGTGGCTGGCGGTGTCTTGCCTGGCCGCGGGCCCGGTGCTCGCACAGCCCAAGTTCGACGTACCGTTCGTACCCACGCCGCAGGTCGTGGTGGACGAGATGCTGAGAATGGCGAACGTCGGGCCGGAGGACTACGTCATCGATCTCGGCTCGGGCGACGGCCGCATCGTGATCACCGCGGCCAGGAAGTTCGGCGCGCGCGGCTTCGGCGTGGAGCTGGACGGGAATCTGGTCAACACCGCGCAGCGTGAGGCGCAGCGCCAGGGCGTGGCCGGCCGGGTCGAGTTTTTCGCGCGGAACCTGTTCGTCACTGAAATCGACCGCGCCACCGTGCTGACCCTGTACCTCTACCCCAGGGTCAATTTGCAGCTGCGCCCGCGGCTGTTCGCGGAGTTGAGGCCCGGCACGCGCGTGGTGTCGCACGACTTCGACATGGACAACTGGCAGCCGGACGCGCGTGTCACCGTGCCGGTGCCGGAAAAGCCGTACGGACCGCCTTCAAGCGAAGTCTATCTGTGGATCATGCCCGCCAACGCCGCCGGCGCCTGGCAATGGCGTTTCACCATCGGAGGCACGGCCGTCGACTATGAACTTACGCTGCAGCAGAGCTTCCAGATGCTGGAAGGCAGGCCGCTGGTCGGCGGCAAAAGGGGGCGTTTTGAAGGCGGCCGGATGCGCGGTGATCAGATTCGCTTTATGCTCACCGCGGAGATCAACGGTCGTGGGGTGCGCCACGAGTTCACCGGGCGCGTCAGCGGCGACGCCATTGCCGGCAGGATGAAACTTGCCGGCGGCGACGAGCTCGAGTGGAATGCCACGCGCGTCAAACGCGGCAGCAT
>JAHFRO010000146.1 GCA_023266245.1 Betaproteobacteria bacterium
CGGCGATTTCCATGTCGTCGAAGCCGGTCACCGAGATCTCACGCGGCACGGCGAGCCCGTGCGCGTGGCATTCGGCGAGCGCCCCGATTGCCAGCACGTCGTTGCCGCAGATCACCGCGGTCGGCCGCTGCGCCCCTCGCAGCACCTCGCGCAGCCCCTCGCGCCCGGCGGATAGCGTGAACGGTTTCTCCACGACGCGCCCGGGCGCGAGCGCGATGCCGTGCGCGGCGAGCGCTTCGCGCACGCCCTCCAGCCGCTCGCGCGCGCGCTCGTTGCCTGCCGTGATGCCGGAAATCATCGCGAATTCGCGGTGGCCGAGATCGAGCAGGTGGCGCGTGATGCGGATCGCCGCGGCGCGGTTATCGAAGCCGACGCAAGGGTGACGGCCGCCGGCATCGAGCGCCCAGGTCAGCACATACGGGATCTGGTGCATGTCGATCATGCGGAACACGCTGGGATGATGGGTGGTGCCGAGCAGCACCAGCCCGTCCACGCCGCGCTCGATCAAGGCGCGCGTCACGCGCGCTTCCACCTCGGCGTCGAACTCGTGGCTCGCGAGCAGCAGCGTATAGCCCGCCTCGTCCAGCGTCTTCTGCAGGGCGTGCGTGGTGTTGGCGAAGATCGCGTTATCGAGCGTCGGAATCACCGCGCCGATGGTATGCGTGCGCCGTGACGCGAGCGCACGCGCCGCGCCGTGCGCGACGTATCCCAGCGCCTGCACCGCCTGCCTGATGCGCGCCGCCGTCGCCGGTTTCACCTTGTGGGGCAGCGTCAGCGCGCGCGATACCGTGGCGCTGGACACCCTGGCGAGCCGCGCCACATCGGCGAGCTTGGCGGTCTTTCTGCTCGAACCTGGTTTCACGCCCGGCATCTCGCGTTGAAGTCACTGAGCCCAGCAACCCGGTAGGGCGCTGTGGAGCCGCTACGGGGACCAGCTAGAAGAGGACACGAGCATCGAGCTGAGGCTGCACCATGCCCCTGCGCATGGCCCCCAGTAAGTGCCCACTCACCAAAAAAGCCGGCGCGAGGCCGGCTTTTTTAAACAATTCCCATCAAGCACTTATCAACGATATTGCTTGGCGCTGAACTTGCGGTACTTCGGCAGCAGCCGCCGCGGCGGGCGGAACGCGTCGCGGCGGAACGGGTCGCCCAGCTCCTGCGTGAGCATGATCTCGATCACCGCGGGCTTGCCCGACTTGATCGCGGCCTTGAGCGCATCGCCGACCTCGTCCTCGTGATCGACGCGGTAGCCTTCCGCTCCCATCACGCGCGCCACTTCCGAGAAATCCGGGTTGTTGAGATGGGTGCCGACGAAGCGGTTGTCGAAGTAATCGATCTGGTTCTTCTTCTCGGCCCCCCACTGGTTGTTGCTGAACACCACCGCCACCGCAGGGATCTTCTCCTTTACCGCCGTCATCACCTCCGCCAGGCTCATGCCCCAGGCGCCGTCTCCGACGTAGGCGATCGCCGGCCGGTCGGGGCGCGCGACCTTGGCACCGAGCGCGGTGGGATAGGCGTAGCCGCAGTTGCCCCAGCTCATCGCCGCCAGGAACGACAGCGGCTGCTCGAAGCGCAGATAGCTGTTCGCCACCGAGCACACGTTCCCGATGTCGGTGGAGACCATCGCGTTCCTGGGCAGCGCCTTGGCGAGTTGGGCGAGCGCGCGGCGCGGCCCGATCTGGCCCTTCCGGTTGGGCGAAGGCCAGCTGGCGAGCTCGCCGGCCCACGCTTCCTTCTCTTTCTGCACCTCAGCCAGACGCGCCCTGTCCGGCTTGCGCGCGCCGCGCGCTTTCAGCCGCTTCAGCAGTTCCTGCGCGGCGAGCCGGGCGTCGCCGCAGATCGCGAGCGAGACCTTCCTTACCAGGCCGAGCGTGCGGTGATCGGCGTCGATCTGGATGATCCTGGCGTCCTTCGGCCAGTAGTCGAGCCCGTGCTGCGGCAGCGTGCCGAACGGTCCCAGGCGCGAGCCCAGCGCGAGCACCACGTCGGCGCGCGCAATGAGCTTCATCGCCGCCTTCGAGCCCTGATAGCCGAGCGGCCCGCAGGCGAGCGGGTGGCTCGCCGGAAACGAATCGTTGTGCAGGTAGGAATTCACCACCGGCGCGGTGAGGAACTCCGCGAGCGCCTTCACATCCTCGATCCCTCCCGACATCACCACGCCGCCGCCCGACAGGATCACCGGGAATCTGGCTTCCGCCAGCAGCTTCGCCGCCTTGTCGAGGGCGTTCGCGCCGCCCGCGGCGCGCTCGATGACGAGCGGCGGCAGGATCTCGTAATCGCCCTCGCCGTAGAAGTAGTCGCGCGGGATGTTGACCTGCACCGGCCCGCGCTCGTGCAGCGCGATGGCAAACGCCCGGTGCATCAGCTCGGCCATGCGCAAGGGGGAATTCACGTGCACCTGCCACTTGGTGATCTTGGAGAAGATCGGCATCTGCTCGGTTTCCTGGAAGCCGCCGTGGCCGGCGGTCAGGCTGCCGGCCTCGGGGGTCACCACCACCATCGGGGAGTGCGCCCAGTACGCCGCCGCCACGGCAGTCACGAAATTGGTGATGCCGGGACCGTTCTGCGCGATGCACACCGTCGGCCAGTTGATGACGCGCGCGTAGCCGTCCGCCATGTGCGCGGCGTTCTGCTCGTGCGCGACGTTGATCAGCCGAATGCCGGCGCCCGGGAACAGATCGAGCGCGTCCATGTAGGCCGACCCCACGATGCCGAACACGTCCTTCACCTTGTGCGCGATGAGCGTCTCGATGAACGCTTCGGAGGGCGTCATGCGTACCTTGCCGCCCGCAAGCCGGGTGCCGCTGGTGAGATTTTTCGCTTCAGTCATGATGTTCATGGAGACCTCCTCTCAAGGACGGCGCGGCCGCCTGCGGGCGGCCGGTGGCTGCCCATTATATACCACAACAGTCTCAGTGCAAACGCTTTCATTTTAGTAAGTAACTAACTGTTTTATAACGTTTTAAGTGTTTAGTGACCCGTAACTCGTGAGGCTGACTAAGAGCCGCTGGAGTGCGGCGAGGCGGCCGGTTCTGCGCAGCGCGGCACGCCGCCGCGAGTCACGCTTCAGAGGGGCCGCGGGTCGCCCACGCCTCTTCTTTGGACACGCCCGGCGGCGGAGTGAAAATGATCTGGTCGGCCTGGGCGACCTTGTCCCTGCCGCCCCAGAATTCGACCTTGGCGCGCTGGTCGGCCTTGGCGCGCCGGTCCACGTCCTCCGGGTCGCAGATCAAACGCAACTTGCGCTCGAGCTGGGGTGCGGTTTTGGCGCCGCTTCCGCCCGCAACCAGATCGCGCGTTTCGTCCGGATCGGCCCCGAGATCGAACAGCTGCGGCGGCATGCCGACGTGGTAGATGAGCTTGAGATTGCCCTCGCGCAGCATGAACGCGCCGGCCCTGGAACCCTGCGCGTGGTACTCGGCAAAGGCGGTGCGCGCCGCCTCGCCGCCGGCGACGGCGGGCCACAGCGACATCCCGGGCAGGTCACGGTCCCGTGGCTCGAGCCGCACGCCCGCGCCTTCGACCAGCGTCGGGAACAGATCCACATGGGAGGTGAGCTGGCGCACCACGCGCCCGCGCGGCACGCCCGGGCCGGCCAGCAGCAGCGGCACCCCGACCGCGCCCTCATACAGGTTTTTCTTGCCGAACAGGCCGTGTGCGCCGAACAGCTCGCCGTGATCGCTGGTGTAGGCGACGCGGGTGGTCTCGAGCAGACCCAGCTCCTCCGCGGCCTTGAGCACCGCGCCGATCTGCTCGTCCACGTGGGTGATCAGTCCGAAATAAGCGGCGGCGACGCGCTTGAGCATCGCCTCGTCGGTCATGTCGCGCGTGCCGTCGGTCATGCGCAGAAACTCAAGCGCCGGATGCTCGGGCCGCTCCCCGGGGCGGAATTGCACCGGCAGCGGCATGTCGCGCTCAGGGTACAGGTCGTAGAGGCGCTTGGGCACGGTGAACGGCGGGTGCGGGCTGGCGTAAGAGACGAACAGCAGCCAGGGCTTGTCGCCGATGCGCGCGTGCTGCCGCAGCCACTCGATCGCCTTGGCGGTGATGGTGCGGTCGTAGTCCTGATAGTGAGTGCTGCCTTCCCCCGAGCGCGCCGCGTAGAGGTCCCAGCGGCTGTTGTTCTCGCAGCGCGGCTCGGCGTCATAGCCGCGCAGCAGGTTCTTGACCGCGCCGCGCGCTTCGTGCAGATGCATCGGCACGATCTCCTCGGCAAAGCCGTTGTCGTCCTCGCTGCTGCGGAAGTGCAGCTTGCCGACGGCGACCACGGCATGTCCCTGCTCGCGCAGCCGGTGCATCCAGCTCGCGACGCTGCCATCGTAGACGATGGCGTTGTCCCAGAAGCCGGTCTGGTGCGGATAGCGGCCGGTCGCGATGCTGGCGCGCGCCGGACAGCAGATCGGGCTGGCGCAATAGGCGTTGGCGAAGCGCGTGCCGGCGGCGGCGATGCGATCGAGACTGGGGGTTTTCACGATCAGGTGACCGTAGCAGCCGAGCACCTGCCGGTTGTGGTTATCGGACTGGAAGAAGATCAGATTCGCCGGACGTGTCATCCGTTCTAGCTTGCGCGTTACCCGATCCGCGCATTGTAGCCGCGCGGCGCCGGTCCCGACAGTGTCGGCGCGCCGCAGCCGCCTTCGTCTCAGCTCTCGAAGAAGATGTCCTGGTACGCGACGTAAACCGAGGCCATCAACATCGGGCCCAGAACCAGGAAGCCGAGCCCGAGCGGGATCGCCGCGATGATGCCCAGCACCAGCATCACGATGCCGTAGAGGAGGAACGGGACGATGTTTTTCAGGCAGGCGCGAAAGCTTTGTTTGATCGCGTCTGTCGGGGCGAGCTCGCGCAGCGTCACCAGCGCGGGGGCAAACCACAGCGCCATGTAAACGGGGATGCTGAGCGCCAGCATGACCAGGAGCGCCAGTGCGAAGCTTGAGCCTATCGCCCCGACGCTCGCCGGATCCCCGCGCATGAAAGCAAAAAAGGCCCCGCCACCCATGATCGCGACCGCCGGAATCGCCACCACTATCCACGCCAGGATGCCGAACACGCCGAGCACGACCAGGTTGCCGGCATGGCTCTTGAAGCCGGCGAAGACATGGCCGATCTCGAGCGCGCCGCCCTGCTTGAGCGCCTGGCAGCCGAGCATGATCCCTCCGGTGAACACCGGCAGAAGTGCCATCATGGCGAGCGAGCCCAGTATGGGCACCAGGCTCAGCACGATCAGGATCACGGCCAGGATGATCACGATCACGATCCAGGTCCCGGGCTTGCTCTTGAACATGTCGAACGCGCCCGTAATCCACGCCCAGCCCTGGCCGGCCCCGACCGCGCGCCCGCCCTCGATGAAGGAGCCCGCGTCAGTCGCTGCGGGCGCGACGTCCGCGACGTGGGAGCTGGGTGGCTTGTACGGGTTAACATCACTCATGGCGGTTCTCCGAATTCAGGGACGACGGGTTGAAGGAGGCATCCTAGTTTAATCCCATCGTCATGACAAATGCCCGGCGGTCATCACATCTCCCGCGACGCAACCCTCAGCGCCGGCGCCGCGGCCGCCTGTGCGCTTTTGCTAAACTGCGGGCTTCGCCTGAAGGTCCGTTTCCGTCTCGCGCCATGACGCCGCCCGCCGCACTCAACCCGTGGACGCGGCTGCGCTCGAACACGCGCTGCGCGCGCGCATCGCGGGCGAAGTGCGTTTCGACCGCGGCACGCGCGCCGTGTACTCGGCAGATGCCTCCAACTACCGCCAGATCCCGATCGGCGTGGTGATTCCGGAAACCGCGGAAGACGTCATTGCCGCGGTCGCGGTGTGCCGCGAGTTCGGCGCGCCGCGCCTTGCACGTGGCCGAAATCGCCCGCCTTGCGCTAGCACGGATAAGCTGAACCGCCAAGGCGCCAAGAAAACCACACGGAATCAAACCGCAGACGAATGCAGTTAAACGCGGATTAGGGCAAGAGCGACCTCTTGAATCACGCTTCACCAGT
>JAHFRO010000147.1 GCA_023266245.1 Betaproteobacteria bacterium
GCGTTCAATGGCGTCCTCAGTTCGTGCGACATGTTGGCGAGGAATTCCGACTTGTGCCGGTTGGCGACCTCGAGTTGCAGGCTTTTCTCCTGGATCTCCTTGAACAGCCGCACGTTCTCGGTGGCGATCACCGCCTGGTCGGCGAATGTCGTGACCAACTCAATTTGCTTATCGGTGAATGGTCTGACCTCTTTGCCTTGGCTCAGAGTAATAACTCCAATCGGCACTCCTTCACGCAGCATCGGGACCGAAAGCAGCGAGCGGCCGGCGGCGCCAGCGGCCAGTAGGTCGAGCCTGCAAAACTCGGGATCTGTCTTGACATCAGGTATATGAATGGTGCGGCGATCCACAATGGCCCGTCCCACTGATGTGCCGCGGTCCGCCTTAAGGGGGGTCGCCTTGAGCATGGCCAGGTGCTCCGCGTCGAAATTGTGCGCGACCACCGGGAAAGGATTGCCGTCGGCATCGAGGCGCCACAGAGCACCGCGCGTCGCGCCGCATAGTTTCACGGCATTTACGATCAGCGTTTTGAGAACCGGCTCGAGATCGAACGTTGAGCGGCTGATGATCTTGAGCACCTCGGCGGTCGCGGTCTGCTGATTGAGCGATTCACTGAGGTCACGGTTGCGCGCCTCGATCTCCTTGAACAGCCGCACGTTCTCGATCGCGATCACCGCCTGGTCAGCGAAGGTGGTGACCAGACCGATTTCCTTGTCGCCGAAGGGCTCGACCTCGTCGCGGGTCAGGAAGATGACGCCGATCGGGACGCCTTCGCGCAGCAGCGGCACACCGAGCACGGTGCGAAATTGGCCTATGCGCGCTGCGTCGCCCCATTGATACTCGGCGTCGGCCAGCACGTCGTGTACGTGCACCGGGCAGCGGTCCATCAACGCCCGTCCCACTACCGAGCCACGCCCCGGTGAGATCGGGTGGCTCTCCAGGTACTGCCACAGTTCCGGTGTCGCGTTGTGCGCCACCGCCGCACGGTAGACGTCGCCGTCCGGGCGGAACAGCACGCCGCGTCTAGCGCGGCACAAACGCGTGGCGTTGTCCATGAGCGTTTGCAGCACCGGCTCCAGATCGAAGGTCGAGCGGCTGATTACCTTGAGCACTTCGCTGGTAGCGGTCTGCTGCTCCAGCGATTCACTAAGGTCGCGGTTGCGTTCCTCGATCTCCTTGAACAACCGCACGTTCTCAATCGCGATGACGGCCTGGTTGGCGAAAGTGCTGACGAGGTCAATTTGCTTTTGCGTGAAGGGGCGAACCTCCGGGCGGTAAATGGTGATGCCGCCGACCACGCGTCCTTCCTTGAGCATGGGCACCGCAAGATAAGTCCGTACTCCGCCTAGCTCGACCATCGCGACGGCTGCCGGAATGCGTTCGCGATACACGGGCAATTCCCTGAAGTCCGGGATGTGAATGGGCTGCCGCTCGGCAATCATGCGTCCGAGGCCACCACCGGGCGGAGGTACAATCCGCCCCCTACTGAGTAAATAATTGGCGAAATCGGCGTTGGCGCCGTGGTGCGAAAGAGTCTGATACTTCTCTCCGTCATACAAGCCGACCAAGCCGAGGTGCGCGTCGCACAGGCGAGTCGCGTTTTCGAGTATGGCGTCGAACACCGGTTGAAGATCGGTGTGTGAACTGCTGATGACGCGCAGGATGTCGCTGGTCGCCGTTTGTTGCTCGAGCGTTTCGCTCAATTCCCGCGTACGCTCTTCGACCTTGCGCTCAAGTCCCGCATACGACTCCTTCAGTTGCGCGGCCATGCTGTTGAACTGCTCGCCAAGCGCTTCCAATTCATCGCCGGTGCGCACTTCGATCGCCTGGTCGAGCTGGCCAGCGCCGATCCGCGCCGCGCCTTCCTGCACCGCGCGGATCGGCTCGACCATGCGGCGCGCGAGAAACAGGCTCGCAAGTATCGAGAACACCAGCCCGCCCAGCAGCAACAGGCCGGTGCGCTTGAGCGAGTCGTAGAGCGGCGCGAACGCTTCCTCCAGCGGCTGCTCGACGAACACGTGCCAGCCGAGCGGCTGGATGCTCGCGTACGCCGCCAGGACTTCACCCCCCTGCGGGTTGCGCGCGATGCTGACACGCTGGGCGTCGCCACCGCTTTTCGCTTCCAGCGCCGCTTTCACCTGCGACAGCAACGTGAGATCGGATTTCTGCAGCACCTGGCTGATGTCGGGGTGCGCGATCAAGCGGCCGCGCGAGTCCACTGCATAGGCCAGGCCCTTGTCCCCGATCTTGATGCGCGAGATCACGTCCCAGATGAATTTCAGGTTGACCTCGGCGACCGTGATGCCGGCTTCATCGCTGATCCCCGCCATGGCAATGGTCATGTATGGCTCGGTTTCCTTGCGGAAGTAGACCGGGCTGAAGTAGGTCTTGCCCGATTTTGCTACGGTGAATTTCGGGTCGGCAGCGAGGTCTTCGCCGCCGCCTACCACGTCCATGCCCAAGCGCGATACCCGCAACTGCTCCTTGCCGCTGCGGTCGAACTGGACGACGTCGGTGATCGCCGGCACCTGGCGCAGCAGCTTCAGGTAATCGAAGCGGCGCTGCTCCGGATTGCCCGCGCCGGCCTGCGGCAGGCGCATCCAGCCGATCTGATGCTCGATCTCTTGGACGTAAGCCTCGATGCGCGATGCCGCGGCCGCGGCCTTCTCGCGCTGCAGGTCGAGCAGCGCGGCCTTGCTTTCCTGATAAGTGAAGTAGACACCGATGCCGCCGCTCGCAATTAGCGCGAGCGTCACCAGCGTCACAAAATAGACGGCATACTTTCGGAATAACGTGCCGCGCAGCATCATTCAATCACCTTGTCCGCGCGCACGAGTATCGACTGCGGAAACGTGATGCCGAGCGCTTTGGCCGTCTTCATGTTGATCACCATTTCGAATATCATCGATTGCTCCACCGGCAAATCTCCCGGCTTTGCGCCCCTCAGGATCTTGTCCACGTAGGTTGCAGCACGCCGGAAATTCTCGGCGATGTTTACCCCGTAGCTCATCAAGCCGCCGACTTCCACATTGATTCGATTTCCAAAGACCGATGGTAGCCGGTGTTTCGTGGCAAGCCCGGCGATTTGTCGCGCCTGCGCGACCATGAATGGGTCCGGCGTGACTATAACTCCCCCGACACGCTCCCGCGTCATTTTGGCGAAAGCACTGTCGATTTCGCTTGGGATATGGACTTCTGTCAGCAGAGCGGTAATGCCCTTCTGTTGTGCCGCGGCCTGAACGATTTTGGACATGGTGACGGCAACCGGGTTAGCTGGGTTCCAGAGTACGCCGACGCGGGATAAGTTCGGCACCGCAGCCAACAGTAATTCCAGCCTTTTCGCGCTGGTGTCCACATCGAGATTGGCGACCCCAGTTGTGTTTCCGCCGGGTCGGGCGAGGCTTGCCACCAATCCGCTGCCGACTGGGTCGGAGATTGTTGCCATCACAATCGGGATCGTAGCCGTCGCCTGCTGCGCGGCGCGTACCCCGGGCACTGCCCATGTGACGACGACATCAACTTTGAGGTTCGCCAATTCCATGGCCAGTGCGGGAAGGCGCTCGTATTGTTGGTCCGCAAAGCGCCATTCGATGGTGATAGTCCGGCCCTCGATGTAGCCTAGCTCGCGCAAGCCATTGAGGAAAGCGTCCTGGTATTTGGTTTCCCGGAAAATAGTTCGCGACTGGAGCACCAGGAAACCGATGTGGGGGATTCTGGTCTGCCGCTGAGCGAAAGACGCAAGCGGCGCCGTGAGCGCGCCTGCTCCAAGCGCAATCAGAATTTTTCGCCGCGTGATCACTCGATCACCTTGTCGGCGCGCACGAGTATCGACTGCGGAAACGTGATGCCGAGCGCTTTCGCCGTCTTCATGTTGATCACCAGCTCGAATTTCGTCGATTGCTCGACCGGGATGTCGCCGGGCTTGGCGCCCTTGAGTATCTTGTCAACAAAATAGGCTGCGCGGCGATACATTTCGAGAAGGTTCGCCCCGTAGGCCATCAGGCCGCCGGTTTCCGCAAACTCCTTGAACCCTATCGAGGGGAGCCGCTGCTTTACCGCAAGATCCGCAATCGCTCTGGCGTTAGCGATAAGCATCGCATCCTCGAGGATCGTGGCGGCGTCGACGCGACTTTTGGCCATCGCCGCAAAAGCGCTCTCGAATTCGTTGGGTCCTCGCACCGCGAATTTTTGCAACTCCACCTTGAGTGACCTGGCTGCCATCTCCATGGCTTGGAGCACCGGCTCGTTGGAGGGATTGCCCGGATTCAGAAGGACGGCGACTCGCTTGGTGCGCGGAAAGGTTTCCTTGAGCAGCTCGAGCCGCTTTGCACAGAGTTCCGGGAAGAAGAAGTTGGATCCGGTGATATTCCCGCCCGGCCGCGCGATGCTGGCGACGAGGCCGGTGGCAATGGCGTCGCCGGCCACCGCCATGACGATGGGAATCGTCGTGGTTGCCTGCTTGGCCGCGCGGGTTCCTGGTGTCCCGTGGGTCACGATGACATCAACCCTGAGTTGCACCAATTCCGCCGCGAGGCCGGGCAGGCGCTCATAATTTCCCTCGGCAAAGCGCCACTCGATCAGGATATTCTTTCCTTCCACGTAGCCCAAATCACGCAGGCCCGCCCGCAGCGCTTCTATCTGGGTTGCATAACCGGCAGCGGAGGTGGAACCGAGGAACCCAATCCGAGGGACCTTCGCCGGCTGCTGCGCGTGGCCCGCAAGCGGCCACCCACCGAGTCCCGTGCCGAGCGCAATCAGTATTTTTCTGCGCGTAATCATTCGATCACCTCGTCGGCGCGCAGCAGCAGTTCCTGCGGGATGGTGAGCCCAAGCGCCGTGGCGGTCTTGCGATTGATCGCCAGATGGATCCTCGTCGGCTGCTCGATCGGCAACTCGCCCGGCTTCGCGCCCTTCAGTATCTTGTCCACATAGGTTGCGGCGCGCCGGTAAAAGTCGGCGAGGTCTTGGCCATAGCTCATCAGGCCGCCAGCCTCGACTCCCTCCCGATACGAAAACATTGACGGCATCCGGTTTTTCACGGCCAATTCCGCGATCTGCCGCTGTTGCCCGACGAAAAACGCGTCACCTGCGACGATGACCGCCTCAGCGCGTTCCCGCGTCATCGTGGCGAAGCCGCGCTCGATCTCATCTGGAGCGCGTGCGTCCACCGGCAGAACCTTTATCCCAACCTGCTGCGCCGCAGCCTGAACGCTCTTCAGAATAGCGGGATGACCTGCGTTGCCGAAATTCACAAGAACGGCGACGCGGGATAACCTGGGCATCATGGTCTTCAGCAGCTCGAGATGCTTTGGGCTCACGTCGACGGCCATGAGAGATAGCCCGGTGACGTTACCCCCGGGCCGCGCCAAGTTCGCTACAACACCGCTTCCGACCGGATCGTTCACGGCTACGAAGACGATGGGAATGGTGCTGGTCGCCCGTTGTAACGCCTGGGTCGCGGGCGGTGAATGGGTCGCAATAATTTCGACTTGCATCCGGACCAGCTCGGCTGCGAGGCCGGGGAGGCGCTCGTATTTCCCGTCCGCGAAGCGCCACTCGATGAGGAGATTCTTTCCCTCGACATAGCCGAGCTCGCGCATTCCCTGCGTGAACGCATTGTAAAAAACATCGGGATTCGACGGAGTCGATCGCGAACGCACGGCGAGAAAGCCGATGCGCCGGACTTTGGACTCCTGCTGGGCGAACGAGGCCAGCGGTGCTGCGAGCGGGCACAACCCGGCGCCGCTGGCGATGAGGAATTCGCGGCGCGAAGTCATTGAATCACCCGGTGCGCGCAGAAGGCTGTTGTGATACACTTGTAATACACTACTGATTCCTGATGGAGGCCGGTCATGCCTATTTCCGTGCGCCTGAAGCCCGAGCTTGAACACCTACTTGACAGAGCCAGCCGGCGCGATCGCAGGAGCCGCTCGGCCCTCATCCATGAGGCGCTGGCCGCCTTCCTGAAACCGCAGCGTCCGA
>JAHFRO010000148.1 GCA_023266245.1 Betaproteobacteria bacterium
GTTGATCGGGTAGGTGCCGATCTTCGCCGGCACCTGCTTGTTGGCGCCATCGAATTTCTGCAGCAGCTTCTCGCCGGCCAGCACCTCGAACGCATCGGGCGCGGAGGCCCAGAAGATGTCGGGCCTGTTGGTTGCCGGCGTCTCGCGCACGTAGGCGATCGCCGCCGAAGTGCCCCGGTTCAGCACTTCGACTTTGACTCCCGGATTGCGTGCCTCAAAGGCCCGCTTGTAGACCTCCGTGAGATCCTTGGGAAGGGATGTGACGATGGTGAGCTGCTGCTGAGCGTGGACCGCGCCGGCGAACAGGGCGAGGGCGGCGGCGAGTAACGAAGTCAGGATCGGTCGCACGGTTGTCCTCCTGGGTATCGGTATAGCGATCCGCGACCGAAGGATATTACAGTCCCGCCGGAGCGCTGGCTACGGGGCGCGGAGAGCCCCTGGGCCGGGTGACCGGCTGCCCGCCTTACAGGCGGGCGATCGCGTCGTAAACCTTGCGCTCGACGACGATGCCCTCGCGGCGCCGCTGCTCGCGCTCGCGGAACGCGCGCTCGGAAGGAATCAGGATCTCGTCCACGCCCGGCTGGCGCAGTTCGCGGACATCGGCGCTATCAATCAGTTCGGCCTGACCATCCTTCACTAGACATGAGGGTCAATCGCGCAAAGCCCCGCCCAGCACAAACGCCCCGTAGATTGAAGGTGGAAAGCCCTTGCGCTTCAGCTCGTCACGCGCGCGTAGCCAGGCATCCCCGTAGCGCCCCGTTACGGCGTGCTCGTGAAATGCCAGCATGAAGGCTTGAGTGCCTGTATCCTCAACTTCCCACAGGCTGTTGAGCACCGCGCGTGTGCCGCCGATATAGAAGCTGCGGGCAAGCCCTAGGAAGTCATCGCCCGCCACCGCCCTGCCCAGTCCTGTTTCACACGCTGAAAGCACCACTAGCTTGGAAGGAAGGGGCTCGGCAAATAGATCCGCAGCGCTTAATTCAGCCGCCTTTACGCCGTCGCTCAAATACAGTACAGACTGTAACGGGTTCACCGCATCGAATGTACTGTGCGTTGCAAGGTGCAACACGTCGACCCCGGAGCCGACCTCACGCCGCAGCGCCTTCACGGTCGCATCGGTACCGGTCAGTGGCAGAGTTTGGTAGAGTGCCGCAATCGCCTGCGCTTCAGCTCGCGCTCCCGGGAGCTGCGGCAGAATGTCTCCGAACTGCGGATCGCCAACTACCACGGCGGCTCTCGTTCGCGCAAGGGACCTGGCGGTACGGGTAACCCAACCTGCAGTGGGGATCACGGCAACGGGGTACGTAATGTCGAGGGCCCCCCACGGCACGAAATGAATCTCGCCACTCGGGACAACAAAGAGGCCGGCCGATACATCCCACTCGGCGATCCTTAGATCGTTCTGCAGCCGTGCTGCTGCCTGTAACTGAACGTGCTGGTCGCCCTTAACAAGCGTTGATGGAAGAGCATTGGATTTCACTCGTGCGCGGGTCTCGACCGCAAGCGAGTTGAGCGTTCTCTGCAACTGGCGCGGCGTAGTATCGGAATTCACTAAACGTGCTGAGGCCGTTGTTAAAACCAAAAAACGTATGCGCTCGTGTTCGCGCGCCGGCAGCGTGTAGGCCAACACCTCGCCGGCACCAAGCCGTGACTGGACCTCTTCCATCTCAGTGGCCGCTACAGCGAAAGCATCGCTTAGTTCGGGGTCACGCGCCCGCAGGGCCGCGACTTTCTGGAAGCGTTCTTCGAGCCACCGGGATTCGAGTTTGAGATTTTCTGGGCTCGCGTCGCCCGGGGCGGCGTTTAGCAGTCGGATTCGCAGAATGTGGCGGTCGAGGTCACGGAGTGAATTCACCAGCGCGACTTCGCGTCCGGAAGCTAGTGCACGCCCGGCGAGCATGTCAACGAAGGCGCGCGCGCGGCCGCGCTCGAGGTCACGAAACAGGACTGGGTAGTCTTTTTTTTCCGCATCCAGGCGCGCTAGGTGGTAGGTGATGGCTTCTTTGCCCGCGCCAAAGCGCAACTTCGCGTTATCGGCGGACAATGCCCCTGACACCGCCTCGACGCCCGCCTGCGCCCGTCGTAACGCTACTTCTGCTTCGTGTTTCTGTCCCAAGTTGAGCAATATCTCACCCTGCAGCAGCTCCACGCGCCAAAGCATGTCGCCGAGCCCTGCGCGGACTGCCAGCGCCGCAGCATGGGTGGCGGTCTCGATGGCCGACGCATACGAGCCGATCTTTGTTAGTGCTTGCGCCTTCAATGCCAGAGCACTGACTCGCCCTGCCGCATATCCCACCGCGTCGTAAAAGGCAACGACTGAATGGAACAGTTTCTCCGCTGCTGCCGTGTCTCGGTTCACTACCAGCATAGCCGCAGCTAAGAAACTCGTGTTGAGAGCACGTAGATAATAGGCATCGGTGTGATATGGCGAAAATAGACCGAAGATCGGATTGTGCAAAACGAAAAACATGTCATCCAGCCTGTTTTCGCCTTCCGCCGCCCATGCGAGCGCCGCGGGATAATCGCCTTTGAGAAAATAGATTCCTGCTAAGCCGGCAAGGGCGCGCACCTGCGCTGTGGTCAATATGTAGCGATTGCGCAGACCGGAACGCGTTGGCGGAAATAAGTAAAACGTGGGAAGACGCCAGTCGCGCAGCGTTAGCCAGACTCTAGCGAAATCAGCAACCGCTCCATCGACATCACCAAGCCACAACCGCGCTTCGCCGCGCAACGCTCGAGTATTCAAATCGTGTCCTGCGAAGCTGATCTCACGTTGTGCAGTATCCTTCAGCAGGTCATCGACCTCTGCAGCCCTCCCCATCATGATTAGAACCTGCGAGCGCAAGAACGAAATCTGCCAGCGCATGACAGTATCGGATTCCTTGGCTTCGGCTCGATCCAGCGCCTCCAGAGCCGCTTCCCCATCCTGGCGCAGATATCCTCTTGCGGCTTCGGCCAGCTCCTCGGTGTACCTCACCAAATAACCGTTGAGCTGGCCTACCCGCGGCATTTCCAAACGGCGGGTCGTTAACGGAATCTTGCTTGCGATATCGGTACGGGCTACAGGAGGCGTTGCTGCTGCGAAAGCATTAACTTCGCCAGTGGTGAGCGGGCCATCGCGAAGAGGCGCCACTCGCGGCTCCGCTCTGAGCTGAAACTGTGCCGACGCCGTAGTCGCAGATAAAAAACAGGCAACGATGAGGCCGCGTAGAAAAAGTGCTTTCTGGGGCTTCACGTCAGTAACATTCCCGTGACTCAGATCGCGAAACGCGGCGTGTTGGTTCACAAGAAAGAGAAGAGTATCCGGGCTACAACCGCGTGATCGCGTCGTAGACCTTGCGCTCGATCACGATGCCCTCGCGGCGCCGCTGCTCGCGCGTGCGGGGATCCTCCGCGATCGTGAGGATCCGCGGTAGCCCGGCGAAGGCGTAGCCGCACAGGGCGGCGTCCACGAGGTGCGCCGTGATGACGCGCGCTTCTTCCCCGGAAAAGCCGATTTTCTGCAGCGCCCGCTCGCCGAGCGCCTGCGCGTCGGCGACGCTGAGCCTCACCGATTCCGGCGTGTCGGGGTCAAGCGGCATTTCAAATCAGTGACCAGCGACCGGTTACCAGTGACCGGACAAAGGCGTGAGTTGTGAGTGGTGAGTGGACTTGTATTTCTTTGCGTCCTTCGCGTCCTTGGCGTTTAGAGGTTATCCGCGTTTATCTGCGTTTATCTGCGGTTTCATTGAGGCTCTTTACTCGACGACGCCGAGCCGGCCGTTATGCGATCCCATGTACCACAGCCTGCCGCTGGCGTCGGTCACCATCTTGCGGATGCCGACGTTGGAGGAGGGCAGCTGCACCACCCGCATCTCGTCGGTCTTCGGGTTTAGACGCACGACGGTGTCAGTGTTGATCTCGTTCGCCCACACCATGCCGCCGCCGTCCACCGTCACCGCATACGGCCCCGCGTCGCCGCCCGGCAGCGGGTATTCCTTCACCACCTTCATCGCGGCCGGATCCAGCTTGGCGAGCTTGCCGTTGCCGTAGAGCGTGACCCACAGCATGCCGTCGGGCGCGGTGGCGACACGGCGCGGGCGCGAGCGCGGCCCCGTGTCCACCTCGCTCATCTGGCCGGTCCTGGGATCGAGCCTGCCCATCTTGTTGTCGCCCATGCGGCAGAACCACACGTTGCCCGCCTTGTCGAGCGCGATGCCGTAGGGTCCGCCGGAACTCGGGTATTCCTTGATCACGCCGGTCCTGGTGTCGAGGCGGCCGACCTTGTCTCCGCTCTGCAGCGTGAACCAGATCGTTCTCCCGTCGTCCGTGATGACCAGCGTGTGCGGCCCGCCGCCGCCGGAGGGGGTCTTGAATTCCTTGATCTCGCCGCTGCGCGGGTCGAGCCGGCCGATGGTTCCGTTGCCGTTCCCGGTGGTCCATACGATGCCCTGCTTGTCCACCAGCACACCGTGCGGGCGATGGCCGGAAGGCAAGTCCCATTCCTTGAACACCTGGGTTTTGGGATCAAAGCGCGCGATCTTGTTGCCGCTCATGACCGCGATGTAAATGCTGCCGTCGGGCGCCGGCGCCGGATCGCGCGCGAAGCGCGGGGTGGGCACCGGCCACTCGTTGACCTTCCCTGCGAGGTTGGGGTGCGCGCCCGGCGTAATTCCGTAGTTGGATCCACCCGCGAACGCCGCGAGCGGGGCGAAAGCGAGAACACAAACGAATCGTTTCATCTGCCATGCTCCATGGTGAAGATCACTTGCCTTTTCGCCGCGGACTGCGTCACGCCGTGCTCCCGGCGAACAGTCGAGCGGCGGGGCGGCGCACTCGGTTATGATAGGCCATCCTACGGGTCGTTCCCAATCAAGGTGCCAAACAAAGCAACAATAACCGCCTTGATTGCGGTGATCGCGACGACACTCGTGCTGGACGTTTCGGGCGTGCTGGCGCCGCTCGATCGCGCGCTGCTCGATGCCGGGTTCCGCGCGCTGAGGCGCTGGTTCCCCCAGCCGGCGGCGCGCGAGGTCGTGATCGTTGCCGTTGACGAGGACACCACGAAGCGCCTTCCCGAGCCGATCACCCTATGGCACGGCCATCTGAGCCGGTTCCTGAGCGCCATGGCCGAGGCGCGGCCCGCCGCCGTCGGTATCGACGTCGTGCTCCCGGATCGCAGCTATGAAACGGTGCTCCCCGGCTCCGACAAGCTGCTCATGAAGGGAATGCTCGAGGCGCGCCGCGAATATCCGCTGGTACTCGCGCTGACGGTGGATCCCACCGGCAAGCTGCGCCCGGTCCATCCTCCCTTTCTGACGGTAGCCGGCCCGGGCGGCGCAGGCTACGCGCTGTTTCCGGTGGACCGCGACGGCGTCGTGCGGCGCTTCGATGAGCGACTCGCGGAAGGAGGAGACCTCGTGCCCACGCTCGTCGGGCAGATGGCCCGGCGCATGAACGTCGAGCCGCGCGCGGGATGGCTGGATTACTGGCGGGGCGCGCCCTTCGAGTACGTCCCGTTGCAGCAGGTGCTGCAGTGGTATGAAAGCGGCGACCGGAAGGCGCTCGAGAGCGTCTTTCGCGGGAAGCCCGTGCTGCTCGGGACGGCGCTGCCTTTCACCGACCGGCAGGCGGTGCCGGTACCGCTCGCGACGTGGGAGCCCGGAGCGCTCGACACGCCGGGAGTCCTGTTGCACGCCCAGGCGTTGCGCAATCTACTCGGCAACGGCTTCATCCAGAGCATGCCCACCGCGGTGATCGTGGGACTGATGCTCGCCGCAGCATCGCTGTGGTGGGTGACGGGGTTGACCTCGCAGATCATCGCCCTGTTTGTGGCGATCGCCGTGATGCTGTTCGCCGCCTCCACCTGGCTGCTGACACAGGGCTGGTTCCTGCCGATCTCCGGGCCGCTGCTCGCCACCACGCTGGCGCTGGGGGGAAGGAACGCCTACGACACGCTGCTCAAGCTGCGCGAGCGGCG
>JAHFRO010000149.1 GCA_023266245.1 Betaproteobacteria bacterium
GCGCCTGGTGCTGGGCGGGCGCTACGCCGGCATCGGCCGCACCGATATCGGGCGCTACACGGTGGAATCCTTCCTCGAATTCACCGGCAGGAAGCTCGATCTCGTCACCGGCGTGCTCGCCAGGGAATGCGAGGCGCTGCGCATCGAGTGGATGAAGGCGCAGGCCTGAAAATAACGGCGGCCGCTCCCGCCACCCGGAAACGCCCCCACCCTTGTGAAAACGCACCGATCAGGCTAAGTTAAGTGTCCGCGCCCGCCCCGGGCGGACGCTAGGACAACGACGCCAAGTCCATTCCATAGGAGGAACGCCATGAAACTGCCACGCATCGCACGGTTCGCGCCGCTGTTCGTCCTGCTGTTCGCGGCATCCGCGCTCGCCCAGACGGAACTGAAGTTCGGCCACGTCGGCGAGCCCGGCTCGCTCTTCGCCAAGTCGGCCGAGGAGTACGCCAAGCGCGCCAACGAGAAGCTCGGCGGCAAGGCGAAGGTCGTGGTGTTCGGCTCGAGCCAGCTCGGCGGCGACAAGGAGCTGCTGCAGAAGCTCAAGCTCGGCACCGTGGACTTTGCGCTGCCCTCGACCGTGATGTCCTCCGAGTCCGACCTCTTCGGCATCTTCGAGATGCCGTACCTGGTGAAGGACCGCAAGCACATGAACGCGATCGAGAAGGAGGTGTTCTGGCCGAAGCTCGCGCCGGAGGCGGAGAAAAAGGGGATCAAGGTCCTCGCGGTGTGGGAAAACGGCTACCGCCACATCACCAACAACCGGCGCCCGATCAAGGTGCCCGGCGACCTCAACGACATCAAGCTGCGCGTTCCCGAAGGCAAGTGGCGCGTCAAAATGTTCCAGGCCTACGGCGCGAACCCGAGCCCGATGAAGTTCTCGGAAGTGTTCACCGCGCTGCAGACCGGCGTGATGGACGGCCAGGAGAACCCGTTCTCGCAGATCGTCAGCGCCAAGTTCCAGGAAGTGCAGAAGTATCTGTCGCTCACCGGCCACGTTTACACGCCGGCGTACGCGACGGTCGGCTCCAAGAAATGGGCGAGCCTGCCCCCGGACGTGCGCAAGGTGCTGGAAGACACCGCCAAGGAGCTGCAGTCGTTCGTCTACTCGACCGCGCAAAAGGACGAGGACGAGCTTCTCGCCAAGATCAAGAGCGCGGGCGTGCAGGTGAACGAGGCCAACAAAGCCGCCTTCGTCGCTGCGAGCAAGGCCGTTTACGAAGAGTTCGGCAAGGAAGTCAAAGGCTCGAAAGAGCTGATCGACAAGGCGCTCGCCCTGGCCAAATGATGAGCGCAGAACGATGAGTGCAGAGTGTCCCGCCGAACTCCGCCTCTCGTTCTGAACTTGCTCATCACTCATCACTCATAACTGCTTGATGACGCTTGCTCGCGTACGCTCGGCCTACGAGAAATTCCTCGAAGCCGTCGTCATCCTGCTGATGACCACGCTTGCAACCGAGGTCACGGTCGGCGTCATCTACCGTTCGATCGGCCACTCGCTCGTCTGGTACGACGAGATTGCGTCCATCCTGCTCGCCTGGCTGACGTTCTACGGTTCGGCGCTGGCCGCGGTGAAGCGCGCCCATATCGGCTGCCCCGAAGTGATGGCGCTGCTGCCGCCGCGCGCGAAGCTCGCTTTCCGCATCCTCGCCGAAGTGCTGGTGATCGCGTTCTTCGCGCTCGTCGCCTGGGTCGGCTACTCCATCCTCGACGTGCTC
This sequence comes from Betaproteobacteria bacterium, assembly GCA_023266245.1. Taxonomy (GTDB): domain Bacteria; phylum Pseudomonadota; class Gammaproteobacteria; order Burkholderiales; family SG8-41; genus SG8-41. The sequence goes on from JAHFRO010000149.1 coordinate 1,719, forward strand.
GCCACCGACCACCTGGTTTCGCTGCCCCAGGTATCGGTCTTGTACACGCAGTCAGTCATCCCGATCAGCGCGGTGCTCATCATCGTCGCGGAGGTCCTGACGATACCGGCGGTGCTCGCCGAGGCGCTCGCTGGTGCCAAGCACGGCGCCGCAACCGGGGAGGGCTCGCACTGATGAGCGCCGTAAGCACGCGCGAGGCCTGACGATGGAGATGCTGCTACTCTTCGTCTGCGTCCTCGCGCTCGTCGTGATCGATGTGCCGATCGCAGTCTCGCTCGGTATTGTGGCCGTCGTCGCGATGGTAGCCGGGCAGGGGCTCGCCTCGCTGCCCAACCTGCCGATCGTGCTCTACAACGGCGCGACCAGCTTCCCGCTGATCGCGATCCCGCTCTTCATCCTCGCGGGCGCGATCATGAACGCGTCCGGCATCTCGCGGCGCCTCATCGCGTTCGCCTCGGCCGTGCTCGGCTTCATCCGCGGCGGCCTGGCGATGGTCTCGATCGGCGCCTCGATGTTCTTCGCCGAGATCTCCGGCTCGGCGGTGGCCGACGTCTCCGCGCTGGGCTCGATCCTGATCCCCGCGATGAAGTCGAAGGGCTATCCCAAGGCGGTTGCCGCGGCGGTGATGTCCTCCGCCGCCACGCTCGCGGTCATCATCCCGCCCTCGATCCCGATGATCCTCTACGCGGTGATGGCGGAGACGTCCGTTGTCCAGTTGTTCGTCGCCGGCATCGTCCCCGGCGTGCTGGGCGGCTTCGGCCTGATGGGCATGGCGTACTGGTTCGCGCGCCGCTACAACCTGCCAGTCGAGGAGGCGTTCCAGTGGCCGCGCATCTGGAAGACGTTCAAGGAGGCCTTCTGGGCGTTTTTCCTGCCGGTGATCATCCTCGGCGCGATCTTCGGCGGCGTGGTCACGGCGACCGAAGGCGCTGCGCTCGCGGTGGTGGCGGCGCTGTTCATCGGCCTGGTGATCTACCGCGAACTCGATCTCCCCCACCTGAAGAGCGCGATGATCGAGGGCGGCGTGCAGACCGCAGTCGTGATGCTGCTCGTCGCGAGCTCCGCGCTGCTCGGCACCTACCTCACCGAGATCCAGGCGCCGCAGAAGCTCGCGCGCGCGATCACCGAGTTCACTAACAACAAGCTAGTCGTGCTGATGCTGCTCAACGTGCTGTTCCTGCTGCTCGGCTGCTTTCTGCATTCGGCGGCGGCGATCATTCTTGTCGTGCCGGTGGTGATGCCGTTGGTCAAGGCGGTCGGCATCGACCCGGTGCACTTCGGGCTCATCGTCACCATCAACCTCGGCATCGGCCAGCAGACCCCGCCGGTCGCGAGCGTGCTGATGGTCGCCTGCTCGATCGCCAAGGCGACAGTCTGGGAAGTGACCCGGGTCAACATTTACTTCATCGGCGTGCTGTTCGCGGTGCTGATGCTGGTGACCTACTTCCCTCCCTCCGGGTTGTTCCTCGTTGAGCTGTTCTACCGATAATTAGCCGCCAAGGCGCCAAGAACCCAAGGTAATGCAAAATCCTGAACCACGAAGGACACAAAGGACACGAAGGTTTTAGAATATGAAACAAAGTGAAAATAGAGGGTCGTCGCCGAATACGTTTTGGATTTAACTCCAAAGTCCTTCGTCTTTGTGTTTTCCTTTGTGTCCTTCGTGTCCTTTGTGGTTCCGCTTCTGAGGTTTTGACTTGGACCCGGTATTAGTCACGCGGGATGGCGAGATTGCCACCGTCGTTCTGAATCGTCCCGATAAGCTGAACGCGCTCAACAAGGCGATGTGGCAGCGCCTCGGCGAAGCGATGCGCGAGCTCTCAGCCGATGCGGGCCTGCGCTGCATCGTGCTGCGCGGCGCGGGTGATAAAGCTTTCGCAGCCGGCGCCGATATCGCGGAATTCGCTACCGAGCGTGCCAACTCGGCACAAGCGAAGCAGTACGGCAACCTCATTCACGAAACCATGCAGGCAGTCGTGCGCTGCACGCACCCCACGGTCGCGCTGATAAAGGGGGCATGCGTCGGCGGCGGCCTGGAGATCGCCGCGATGTGCGACCTGCGCGTCTGTGGCGAGTCGAGCCGCTTCGGCGTGCCGGTCAACAGGCTGGGGCTCACCATGGCTTACGGCGAGCTGGCGGGTCTGCTCGCGCTGGTCGGGCGCGCGGTGGCGCTCGAGATCCTGCTCGAAGGTCACGTGTTCGACGCGGCCGAAGCCCTGCGCAAGGGGCTGGTCACCCGCGTCGTTCCCGACGACAAGGTGGAGCAGGAAGCGTACGCGCTCGCCGGACGCATCGCGGAAGGCGCGCCGCTGGTTGCGCGCTGGCATAAGCAGTTCATCGAGCGGCTCACCGTGAACGCGAAGCTCAGCGAGCAAGAATGGGACGAGGGCTTTGCGTGCTTCGACACCGAGGATTACAAGATCGGCGTGAAGGCGTTCCTCGAAAAGAAAAAACCCGACTTCAAAGGCAAATAAAGTCTTGAACCACAAAGGACACGAAGGACGCCAAGGAAACCAACATCAAATATTTCAAGAAACACAGCCTTCGCGAGCAACGATGATTTGTGTTTCAGGTTTTGCTTTTCGTTTTGAATCCTTTGCGTCCTTGGCGTCCTTGGCGGTGAAGCTTTTGGCAGTGTTGTTGCTCGCGCCGGCGCTGGCGCTTGCACAGGCGGACTACGCGCGCGAGAAGCGCTGGGCGGACGAGATCACGCCCACGATCATCGTCGGCGACCCGGTCTATCTGGAGGTCAAGTCCGGGCGCCGGTTTCTGGCGATCTGGGCACCGAATCCGAAAGCGAGTGCCGGCGTCATCGTCGTGCACGGGCTCGGCGTGCATCCCGACTGGGGGCTTATCAATCCGCTGCGCAGCCAGCTCGCCGAGCAGGGTTACGTCACGCTCTCGGTGCAGATGCCGGTGCTGGCGGCTGAAGTACGCGGCGACCAGTACCCGCCGCTCTTCCCCGAAGCAGCAGAGAGACTACAGGTGTCGGTTGCCTTCCTGCGCGGCAAGGGACTGAAAAAGGTCGCCATCGTCTCGCACAGCATGGGCTCGCACATGACCAATTTCTTCCTCAACCGCGCGGGCGATGCCAAGGTGGATGCCTGGGTGGCGATCGGCATCTCCGGCGAGTTCATCGACCCGGCGAGCCTCAAGGCCCCGGTGCTCGATCTTTACGGCGAACAGGACCTGCCCGCGGTGCTCGGCGACACCGAGAAGCGCGCCGCCACGCTGCGCACGGTGCGCGGCTCAGGTCAGGTGCAGGTCGCCGGCGCCGATCACTTCTTCGCCGGCATGGAAAACGAACTGGTGCGCCAGGTGAAGCTCTTCCTCGACGCCAGGCTCAGGTAATCGCAGCCTCGTCCGCTGCGCCCGCCGCCGCGCGGTTTAGACGGTCGTTGATCGCCGCCCACGCCGCCGCCTGCGGCGGCTTTTCCACCAGCATCGCGTCACAACCCGCCGCGTCGAGTTCGCGCAGGTTGGCGTAGAGCGCGTGCGCATAACCCGCGGCATCGCGCGGCGCGGCGATCCAGATGAGACCGGGCAACAACGGCTGCCGCACCGAGTAGGCGAGCGCCGCCACGTGCTTGCCCAGCCGCGTCAACGTTGCCGCGAGCTCGACCAGCAGATCGCCCTCCATCAGCATCAGCGGCGTCTGCGGCGCGTAGTGGGCGGCGAGCGTGCCGGGCGCGCGCGGGGACTGAACGTCGGGCGCGGCGAGCGGCTCGCCCAACGCCTGTTCCAGCTCACTTGCAGTGATCCATCCCGGCCGCAGGAGCGTCGGGCGCGCGCCGGAGAGATCGACGATGGTCGATTCGATGCCGACGTCGGCCGCACCGCCGTCGAGCACGCAATCGACCGCCGTTCCGAATTCGCGGCGCACATGCTCGGCGGTCGTCGCGGAAACGCGCCCGAAGCGGTTCGCCGAAGGCGCGGCAACGCCGCCGCCGAACGCGCGCAGCAGCGCCTGCGCGACCGGATGCGACGGCACGCGCAGCGCCACGGTTTCCTGCCCGCCGGTCACGAGATCGCTGACTTTGGCGGCGCGGCGCAGAATCACGGTGAGCGCGCCGGGCCAGAATCTTTTCGCGAGTTTCGCCGCCGGCGGCGGGATATTCCGCGCCCAGTTCGCCATCTGCACCGCATCGGCGACGTGAACGATCAGCGGATGGTCGGAGGGACGGCCCTTGGCCGCGAAGATCTTCTTCACCGCCTCCGGGTTCGCCGCGTC
>JAHFRO010000047.1 GCA_023266245.1 Betaproteobacteria bacterium
GGGATGAGGGATGAGGGATGAGGGATGAAGATAAACCCCCGTCTGCTTTTGTTTTTCAATTCATCCTTCCGCCTTCCGCCTTCATCCTTCCTCTCTTACTCCCATTCAATCGTCGCCGGTGGTTTGCTCGAGATGTCGTAAACCACGCGGTTGATGCCGCGCACTTCGTTGATGATGCGGTTGGCCACCTTCGACAGCAGGCCGTGCGGCAGCTCCGCCCAGTGCGCCGTCATGAAGTCCTGGGTCTGCACCGCGCGCAGCGCGATCACGTGCTCGTAGGTACGGCCGTCGCCCATCACGCCGACCGACTTCACCGGCAGGAACACGGCGAAAGCCTGGGCGGTCTTGTCGTACCAGCCGGCAGCGCGCAGCTCGTCGATAAAGATGGCATCCGCTCGCCGCAGCAGGTCCGCGTATTCGGCCTTCACTTCCCCCAGTATGCGCACACCGAGCCCGGGACCCGGGAACGGATGGCGATGGACGATATCGCGCGGCAGTCCGAGCGCCATGCCCAGTTCCCGCACCTCGTCCTTGAACAGCTCGCGCAGCGGCTCGAGCAGTTTCAGATGCAGCGTGTCCGGCAACCCGCCGACGTTGTGATGCGACTTGATGGTGTGCGCCTTCTGGGTCCTGGCGCCGGCGGACTCGATCACGTCCGGGTAGATGGTGCCCTGCGCCAGCCATTTCACCTGCGGCAGCCTGGCCGCTTCACGCTGGAATACCTCGATGAACTCGCGGCCGATGATCTTGCGCTTCTCCTCCGGATCGGTGACGCCCTTGAGATGGCCCAGGAACTGCTCGCGCGCATCAACATGGATCACCTTCGCGCCGAGGCTGCCGGCAAACGTGCGCATCACCTGCTCGGCCTCGTTTAACCGCAGCAGCCCGTTGTCCACGAACACGCAGGTGAGCTGTTTACCGATGGCGTGGTGAATGAGGGCTGCCGCCACGGACGAATCCACTCCGCCCGAGAGCCCCAGCACCACCTCTTCCGGCCCCACTTCGGAGCGGATGCGTCCCACCGCCTCCTTGACGTAATCCGGCATGTTCCAGTCGCCGGACAGCCCGCAGATGCCGAGCACGAAGCGCTCGATGATCGCCTTGCCTTGCGGCGTGTGCGTCACCTCGGGATGGAACTGCACACCGTAGAGCTTGCGTTTTTCATCGGCCATGCCGGCGATCGGCGTTGTAGCGTTGCCGGCGATGACCTTGAAACCAGGCGGCAACTCATAGACCTTGTCGCCGTGGCTCATCCAGACGTCGAGCAGGCCGTGGCCCTCGTGACTGACGCGATCCTGGATGTCCTTGAGCAGTGCCGAGTGGCCGTGCGCCCGCACCTCGGCATAGCCGAATTCGCGGATGCGGCCCACCTCGACCTTGCCGCCGAGCTGCGCCGCCATGGTCTGCATGCCGTAGCAGATGCCGAGTAGCGGCACGCCGAGCTCGAAGATCAGCTGGGGCGCCCGCGGCGTGCCGCCTTCCCACACCGAGGCCGGACCGCCGGACAGAATGATGCCGCGCGGATTGAAAGAGCGGATGAAGCCGTCGTCTACGTCGAAGGGGTGGATCTCGCAGTAGACGTGAGCCTCGCGCACGCGCCGGGCGATCAGCTGCGTGTACTGCGCACCGAAGTCGAGGATGAGAATTTTTTCGTGCTGCATGTCAGGATCCGGGATTCAGGATCCGGGATTCAGGGCAGGGCTTTGAGTGACTTCGCATTTCACTGAATCCTGAATCCTTGATCCTGCCTCCTGCTCTACTCGATCCTGTAATTCGGCGCTTCCTTGGTGATCTGCACGTCATGCACGTGTGATTCCCGGATGCCGGCCACGGTGATCTCCACGAACTCGGCCTTGCTGCGCACCTCTTCGATGGTGCTGCATCCCAGGTAACCCATGCTCGAGCGCAAACCGCCCATGAGCTGCTGCACGAGCGGCGCCAGCTGGCCCTTGTACGGCACGCGGCCTTCCACGCCCTCGGGTACGAGCTTGTCGGTGTCGGGCTCCTCGTCCTGGAAGTAGCGGTCGGCAGCGCCCTGCTGCATGGCGCTGAGCGAGCCCATTCCGCGATAGGACTTGTAGGAGCGGCCCTGGTAGAGCTCGGTCTCGCCGGGCGACTCCTCGGTGCCGGCGAAGAGGCCCCCGATCATCACCGCGTGGGCGCCGGCGGCGATGGCCTTGGCGATGTCGCCCGAGTAACGGATCCCCCCATCGGCGATCAACGGCACGTCGCTTTTACCAAGCCCCTTGGCTACATTGGAAATCGCGGTGATCTGCGGCACGCCCACTCCGGTGACGATGCGCGTTGTGCAGATGGAGCCGGGACCGATGCCGACCTTGACGCCATCCGCGCCGCTGTCGATCAGCGCTTTCGCCGCAGCCGCGGTGGCGATGTTGCCGCCGATCAGCTGCATGCGGGGAAAATTGCGCTTGACCCACTTCACCCGGTCGAGCACGTTCTTGGAGTGACCGTGCGCGGTGTCGACCACGATCACGTCCACGCCGGCTTCGACCAGCGCTGCGGCGCGCTCCTCGGTGCCCTCGCCCACCCCGATGGCCGCCCCGACGCGCAGGCGGCCGTGCTGGTCCTTGCACGCATCGGGATGCTCAGTGGACTTGAGGATGTCCTTCACCGTGATGAGTCCCCGCAGCTCGAAGTTCTTGTTGATCACCAGCACGCGCTCCAGGCGGTGCTGGTGCATGAGCGCCATCGCCTCTTCGCGGCTTGCTCCCTCACGCACCGTCACCAGCCGCTCGCGCGGCGTCATGATGTTCTTGACCGGCTGGTCGAGCTTGGTTTCGAAGCGCAGGTCACGGTTGGTGACGATACCCACCACGCGCCCCGCCGGGTTGAGCACGGGCAGGCCCGAGATCTTGTGCTGCTGGGTGAGGTTGAGGACGTCCCTCACCTTCATGGTGGGCGTGATGGTGATCGGGTCCTTGACGATCCCGCTTTCGAAGCGCTTGACCTTGATCACTTCCGCCGCCTGCGCAGTGGGCGACATGTTCTTGTGAATGATGCCGATGCCGCCCTCCTGGGCGATGGCGATGGCGAGCCGCGCCTCGGTGACGGTGTCCATCGCGGCCGAGGCCATGGGGATGTTGACGGTGATGCCGCTGGTAAGCTGGGTCCGGAGGCTGACTTCGCGCGGGAGGACGGTGGAGTGGGCGGGGATCAGCGAGACATCGTCGAAGGTGAGGGCCTTTTGCGCCACACGCATGTTTTTGATCCTTCGCAAAGATCGGATTATACGGAAATCGCGGTAAACCGTAAACCAAAACGTGCGTTAATTGATTGACTCGACGGCATAAAGTCGCTATGGTGCGTGCGAGCGGCGGGCCTTGTGCGGCTCGCGTTTTGGAACGAATGGAGCCCTGTGAAAACGATCCTCGCAGTCGCCATGATGCTGGCTTCCGCAGCCGCCTACGGCCAACTCCCTACCGCAGCCACCTACAGCCAGCTGCTGAAATGCGTGAGCAAGGACGGCAAGGTTGAATATGCCAGCCAGTGTCCGCAGGGAACCACCGAGCATAAGACTGCCATCAAGAGCTCCGGCGGCGGGCCGGCTTCCAGCCCCGAGACGCAGCAGAAGTCACTCGTCGAACGCGATGCCGAGTTCAAGAAGCGGCTGGTAGAGCAGCAGGAAGCGCGCCAGAAGGAAGAGAAAAAGCTCGCCGAGGCCGATCAGAAACGCCAGGCCTGTGACAGCGCGCAGACCTATCTGAAAAGCCTGCAAGCAGGCAACCGCATCTCCCGCACCGATCCCAGGACCGGCGAGCGCATTTTTCTCGAGGATGCCGACCGCCCCGCCGAAGTCGCCCGGGCGCAGAGCGCGGCCGACCAGAACTGCAAGTAATGACCTGATCAGCGGCGGCGCGGCGGCCTGCGCCGCGTTGCGCGCTCGCGCCGCGCATCCTTGGGATCCGCGATCAGCGGCCGGTAAATCTCGACGCGGTCCCCGTCGCGCAACAGAGCGTCGGGGCGCGCCAGCCTGCCGAAAATGCCCACCGGTGCGCGCGCCGGATCGACTTCCGGAAAGCGGCGCTGGATCCCCGACTTTTCGATCGCCTGCCTGACGGTCGTGCCCTCTTCCACGTCGAGCGCCAGCAGGATCTGTTCATTCCGCAGCGCGTAAACCACCTCGATCCTCAGCCGCCGCGGCGATTCAGACATAGATCTGCCCGGCGCGCCTGACGAACGCCTCGACCATGGTGCTGGCGATGTGATTGAACACCGGGCCGACCAGCTTCTCGAGCAGTTTGCTGGAGAACTCGTAATGCAGGTGGAATTCGATCTTGCAGCCCCGATCGCCGAGCGCGGTGAAGCGCCAGCCGCCCTCGAGCAGGCGGAAGGGGCCTTCTACCAGCCGCATCAGGATCTCCTCCGGCGCCCGCTTGGAGTTTTCGGTCGTGAAGCTCTGCTTGATCCCGCGGAAACTGATCTGAATGGTGGCACGGGTCACGGTTTCGTCGCGGTAGATCAGGGTGGTCGCGCCGCACCACGGCAGGAATCCGGGATAGTCCTCCACCGCGTCTACCAGGGCGAACATCTGCGCGGGCGAAAACCCGACCACTACCGACCGGACTACCTCGGGCACCGGTTTCCGGCTCCATGAATCATGAGCAAAGCTGCAGCACTAAGAGCCTCTAAGCGCCAGACAGCCCACTGGTAGAATAGGCGCGCCTCCGGCACGATTCCGGCCATGAGCATCGTTCAAAACAAGAAAGCCTTTCACGACTATTTTATCGAGCAGCGCTTCGAAGCCGGAGTCGCCCTGGAAGGCTGGGAAGTGAAGGCGATCCGCGCCGGTCGCGCGCAGCTCAAGGAAGCGTATGTGATGGTGCGCAACGGCGAGCTTTTCCTGATCGGTTCCCACATCAGCCCGTTGCCGGCGGCGTCAACCCACTTTATCCCTGATCCCACGCGCACCCGCAAGCTGCTGCTGCACGCGGAAGAGATCAGCAGTTTGATCGGCAGCGTCGAGCGCGCCGGCTATACGCTGGTGCCGCTCGACCTGCATTACAAGGGCGGGCGCATCAAGCTCGAGATCGGGCTTGCCAAGGGCAAGAAGCAGCACGACAAGCGCGAGACCGAGAAGGCGCGCGAGTGGCAGCGCGAGAAGCAGCGGCTGCTCAAACTCGCGAAATAAGTGGGGTGGCAGATGGGACTCGAACCCACAACACCCGGAATCACAATCCGGTACTCTACCTTTGAGCTACTGCCACCATTGGTAAAGACAGTGTTGAATGTTGAGTTTTGAGTGATCCCGGGCCGCGTTCGGTTTTCACTTAACACTCAGCATTAAACACTCAACATTGCCCGAAAGGGCGAATTTGGCGCGCCCGGCGGGAATCGAACCCACAACCCCCGGCTTAGAAGGCCGGTGCTCTGTCCGTTGAGCTACGGGCGCTGTGTGCAAGTCTGCCGCGCCCAGTCGTGGGTCGCTAAGCCAGGCGCGCAAATCAGGCTAGGCCGCACCTCGGAAGCCGCGTAATATACCCTTCGAACCCTCTGACGGTCAATGGAAAACCGGCGCTTTTCCGTCGGAAAATGTCAACTTGCAGGGCGATTCGATTTCGGATATAAAGCGTCTTTTTCGAATGGTTTAAGGCTCATGCCTACCGAGTTACACAAGTCTTTCCCCCCCTACAAACCGAAGGGGAAAGAGGAGTACATGAACCCGCGGCAGCTCACCCATTTCCGCAAGATGCTGGAGGAGATGAAGCAGGAGCTGTCGCAGGACATTGACCGCACCGTCCACACCATGCAGGACGAGGCCACGATCTTCGCCGATCCCAACGACCGTGCCAGCCAGGAATCGGACATGTCGCTGGAGCTGAGAAACCGTGACCGCGAGCGCAAGCTCATCAAGAAGATCGATGAAACCATCTCCCGCATTGACTCCGGCGAGTACGGCCACTGCGAAAGCTGTGGTATCGAGATCGGCCTGAAGCGCCTCGAAGCGCGGCCCACGGCCACGCTCTGCATCGACTGCAAGACGCTCGACGAGCTGCGCGAGCGCCAGGTCGCGAAGTAGCTGTCAGATATCAGCTGTCAGCAAAGGCGGTGGTCGGTTTGGCTGAAGGCTGATCGCTGAAAGCTAAAAAGGGGCGAACCAACCGCCCCTTTTTCGTTGCTGCGCGGCGCGCCTATGGCGTCGTCTGCGCTTCCGCGGCCGCCACCGCCTTCATGGAAAGCCGCAGCCGCCCCTTGTCATCGGCTTCCAGCACCTTGACGCGCACCGACTGCCCCTCCTTCAGGTGGTCGGCGACGTTGTTGACGCGTTCGTTGGCAATCTGAGAGATGTGCAGCAGCCCGTCCTTGCCCGGCAGCACGCTCACGATCGCGCCGAAATCGAGCAGCTTCAGCACCGTGCCTTCGTAGATACGCCCGACTTCCACATCAGCAGTGATGTCCTCGATGCGCTTGCGCGCCGCCTCGCCTGCTTCCGGCGACACACAGGCGATGGTCACGGTGCCGTCGTCCTGGATGTCGATCGTGGTGCCGGTTTCTTCGGTGATCGATCGGATCACCGCGCCGCCCTTGCCGATCACGTCGCGGATCTTCTCCGGCTTGATCTTGATCGTGATGATGCGCGGCGCCCACATCGAGATCTCCGCGCGCGGCGCTTCCAGCGCCTGCTTCATCTTGCCCAGGATCAGCATGCGCCCCTCTCGTGCCTGCGTCAGCGCCACATGCATGATTTCCTTGGTGATGCCGTTGATCTTGATGTCCATCTGCAGTGCGGTGACACCCCGCTCGGTGCCCGCGACCTTGAAATCCATGTCACCCAGATGATCCTCGTCGCCCAGGATGTCGGAAAGGACGGCGAAGCGATTGCCTTCCTTGATCAGCCCCATGGCAATGCCGGCCACATGCGCTTTTAACGGCACGCCGGCGTCCATCAGTGCCAGACACCCCCCGCACACCGAGGCCATCGAACTCGATCCGTTGGACTCGGTGATCTCGGAAACCACGCGCAGCGAATAAGCGAATTCCTCCGGGCCCGGCAACATCGCCAGCAGCGCGCGCTTGGCGAGGCGCCCGTGGCCGATCTCGCGGCGTTTGGGCGCACCGACGCGCCCGGTTTCGCCGGTCGCGTAGGGGGGCATGTTGTAATGAAGCATGAAGCGCTCACGGTACTCGCCCTGCAGCGCGTCAATGATCTGTTCGTCGCGCGAGGTGCCGAGCGTCGCCGTCACCAGCGCCTGTGTTTCCCCGCGGGTAAACAGGGCAGAACCATGCGCACGCGGCAGCAGCCCGGTGTGGATCGAGATCGACCGCACGGTGCGCGTATTGCGTCCGTCAATGCGCGGCTCGCCATTGAGAATCTGGTTGCGCACGATCCTGGCTTCGACGTTGCTGAACTCGCTCTTCACCGCGTTCTCGTGCTCGGGGCTGGAGCCGGCGGGAACGAGCTCGACCAGCACGCGCGCGCGGATCTCGTCCAACCGCGCGCTGCGCGCCTGCTTCTGCCTGATCTGGTACGCCTGGCGCAGATCGGCCTCGGCAAGCTGGGCGAGCTTTTCGACCAGAGACTGATCCTTCTGCGGCGGCGCCCAATCCCACACCGGGGCTCCGGCCTCCTCTACCAGCTCGTGGATCAGCTGGATGACCGCCTGCATCTGCTGGTGTCCGAACACCACTGCTCCCAGCATCACGTCCTCAGGAAGTTCCTTCGCTTCCGACTCGACCATCAGCACCGCCTGCTCGGTGCCCGCCACGACCAGGTTGAGCTGCGACGACTTCAGTTCCGTGGCAGTCGGATTCAACACGTATAGCCCGTTGAGATAACCGACCCGCGCGGCGCCGATCGGGCCGTTGAACGGAATGCCGGAGACAGCGAGCGCAGCAGAGGCACCGATCATCGCGGGAATGTCGGAGTCGATCTCGTTGTTCGACGACACGACGGTCGCAACTATCTGCACTTCGTGGTAGAAGCTGTCGGGAAATAGCGGGCGGATCGGACGGTCAATGAGCCGGCACGTCAGGATCTCCTTCTCGGACGGACGGCCTTCGCGCTTGAAAAACCCGCCGGGAATCTTGCCCGCGGCGTAGGTCCTTTCCTGGTAATCCACGGTGAGCGGCAGGAAATCCTGTCCCGGCTCGGCCTGTTTGTTGCCCACTACAGTCACCAGCACCACCGTGTCTTCCATGTTGACCAGCACCGCGCCGGTCGCCTGGCGCGCGATTTCTCCGGTCTCGAGGGTCAGTTGGTGCCGCCCCCAAGTCAGCGCTTTTTTGATGTGTTTCAAAGTGTTATCCCCTAATCCCACAAAAAAGACCGCCCTGCGCAGTCTCCGGTTAATGATCGTTCGGTCGAGGTAGCGCTTGCAGTGCCCTCGGGCCCAGTGTGCCGCCCAATAGGTCGCTCGCGATGCCACCCATGGGGTGTTTTAGAGCCTATAACACCATGAAACACACGTGCGTTGCTGCCAGAATCGGTGATGGCGCGAAGCGAGGTGCCGCAAATATTTCCCCATATTGGCAAGCCTCGCGACAAAGCTAGCGCCGATTCTGGCTGCAACCCGAAGGGCTGGCGCGAATTTTGGCCCATGGCTTTGTCGCAAGTCCCTTGCTTAGAGTGACTAAGCGGCGGGCCTTGCTTCGCGCCCTGAGCCAAAATCGTGCCAGCGCATCGCGCGTTTCATGGTGTTATAGGCTCTTACTTGCGCAGACCCAGACGATCGATCAGCAGGCGGTACTTCTCGGCGTCCGCTCTCTTGAGGTAATCGAGCAGTTTGCGCCGTCGGCTCACCATCCGCAGCAGGCCACGCCGTGAATGATGGTCTTTGACGTGCGTCTTGAAGTGTTCAGTGAGGTCGGTGATGCGCGCCGTGAGCAGTGCGATCTGGACCTCCGGTGACCCGGTGTCGTCTTGTTGGCGCTGGTATTCCTTCACCAGCTGGGCTTTCTGGTTGGTGGTAACTGCCATCGTACTCTCCGGTACTCTCCCCCTGTATATCACGTTATTTTACTCTCTAACCCCTCGTTTTTTCAAGCAATACTTGGCTTGATGGATGAGGTGGCAGCAGCTTGGGACTTGAGCCGCCGCGGCACGATACGGCCGGGCGCTGTGACTTCTGCCACCCCCAGGAACTCGCGGTTCGGGCCGTAGATGCGCGCCAGCCCCGCCGTGCTCGCCTCGGCACGCTCGACCGGCTGGCCCCGTCTCAAGCGCCGCGCCTCATCAGCATCGAGCTCGCAACGCGGCAGCGTCGCGACCAGCGCATCAGCCGGCAGCAGCAGCGCATCCCGCTGGGGAAGCGTCAACGGTTCGAGTTGCTCGAAAGCGACCGCCCCCGGGGACAGCGAAAAACCGCCGACTGCCGTGCGCCTCAGCCCTGAGAGGCAGGCGCCGCACCCCAGTTCACGTCCGATGTCCTCGGCCAGCACGCGCACATAGGTGCCTTTGCTGCAGCTCACTGAAACCTGGAGCTCGTCCCCGTCGAGCGCCGTCAGGGTCAAGTCACTGATGACAACCCCGCGCGGCGCACGCGGCAGCTCCCGCCCCGCGCGTGCCAGCTTGTAAAGCGGCTGTCCGCCACGCTTGATCGCGCTGTACATCGGCGGCGTCTGCAGGATTTCTCCGACGAAGCGTTTGAGCACCTTCTCGATCTCATGCTTATTGACCATCACCGGGGCACGCGCCGTCACCTCACCCTCGAGGTCGCCGGTGGTGGTGGTAACGCCGAGCCGGATCGAGGCGAGATAGGTCTTGTCAGCTTCCAGCAGCAGGTGGGAAAACTTGGTCGCCTCACCCAGGCATACCGGCAACAGCCCGGTCGCCAAGGGATCGAGCGTGCCGGTATGGCCGGCCTTGAGCGCGCAAAACAGGCGCCGCAACCTCTGTACCGCCGTGTGCGAGGTGATGCCGGACGGCTTGTCGAGCAGCAGCACGCCATCGATGTTGCGCTGCTGCTGCGCCTTGCCGGCCCCGCGATGTGCTGTCCCGGTCATTTGCGGCGTTTGCCGTGGATCGCGTCATCCGCGACCGCGGCGTCGATCAGTTGCGACAAGCGCATACCGTGCTCTACCGACGCGTCGTACTTGAACTGCAGTTGGGGCACCGTGCGCAGCTTCAGGCGTTGTGCGAGCTGGCTGCGCAGGAACCCTGCCGCGTGCTGCAGTCCCGCGGTTGTCTCATCCACCTCGGACGCTTCCCCCAGCAGCGTGAAGTAGACCTTGGCATGGGCGTTGTCCTGGGTCACTTCGACATCCGTGATGGTGATCATGCCGACGCGCGGATCCTTGAGTTCGAAGCGGATGATGTCGGATAGCTCGCGCTGCACCTGCTCCGCGATGCGGCGGCTGCGGGGGTAATCCTTCGGCATAAATGCCGGTCTCAGGTTTCAGGTTTGAAGTTTCAAGTTAATACCGGCAGTCAACTTCAAACCAGAAACTTGGAACTTGAAACGCGCACGCTAGAGCGTGCGCGCCACCTCGACCACTTCGTAGAATTCGAGCTGGTCGCCCACCTTGATATCGTCGAAGTTCTTGAGGGAGAGGCCGCACTCGAACCCGGCTTTGACCTCCCTCATGTCGTCCTTGAAACGCTTGAGCGAATCGAGTTCGCCGTCGTGTATCACCACGTTGTCGCGCAACACCCGCACTCGTGCACTGCGCCGCACCAGTCCTTCGGATACGTAGCAGCCGGCAACGGTGCCGACCTTGGAGATCTTGAACGTCTGGCGTATCTCGACCAGCCCTAGAACGTTTTCTTTTTTCTCCGGCGCAAGCATGCCGGACAACGCCGCCTTGACGTCGTCAACGGCATCGTAAATTACGTTGTAGTAACGGATGTCCACGCCGCTGTTCTCCGCGAGCTTGCGCGCAGCGGCATTGGCCCGCGCGTTGAAGCCGATGATTACCGCTTTCGAGGCCAGCGCCAGGTTTACATCCGATTCGGTGATGCCGCCCACGGCAGCGTGCACGATGTTGACCTTGACCTCGTCGGTAGAAAGCTTGGTCAGGGCGTGCGACAAGCCTTCATAGGAGCCTTGAACGTCGGCCTTGATGATGAGCGAGAGTATCTTGGCCTGCCCTTCGCCCATCTGTTCGAAGATGTTCTCGAGCTTGGCCGATTGCTGTTTCGCAAGCTTGACATCGCGGAACTTGCCTCGGCGGAACAGCGCGATCTCACGCGCCTTGCGCTCGTCGCCGAGCACGATCACTTCCGAGCCCGCAACTGGCACGTCGGAGAGCCCCAGGATCTCCACCGGGATCGAAGGCCCGGCTTCTTCTATAGTGCAGCCGGTCTCGTCCAGCATCGCCCGCAGGCGGCCGAAGACCGCGCCAGCGAGCACCACATCGCCGCGCTTGAGGGTCCCGGACTGGACCAGGATGGTCGCAACCGGCCCGTGTCCCTTGTCCAGCTTGGATTCGATCACAATACCCTTCGCTGGTGTGTCCCTGGGTGCCTTCAACTCGAGCACCTCTGCCTGCAATAACAACCTCTCGAGGAGCGCGTCTATGCCCTTGCCGGTCTTGGCCGAAACTTCGACGAACATGGTGTCCCCGCCCCACTCTTCCGGGACCACTTCCCGTGCCGAGAGGTCCTGCTTGACACGGTCCGGGTTGGCCTCCGGCTTGTCTATCTTGTTGAGCGCCACCACGATCGGCACTTTGGCCGCTTTCGCATGATGGATCGCCTCTATCGTCTGCGGCATCACGCCGTCGTCCGCGGCCACCACCAGAATCACGATATCGGTCACCTTGGCGCCGCGCGCGCGCATCGCGGTGAACGATTCGTGGCCCGGGGTATCGAGGAACGTGACCATTCCCTTTGGCGTCTCCACATGATAGGCACCAATGTGCTGGGTGATGCCGCCGGCTTCACCGCTCGCCACGCGCGTGCGGCGGATGGTGTCGAGCAGTGAAGTCTTGCCGTGGTCGACGTGGCCCATCACGGTCACCACGGGGGCGCGCGGCTCGAGCCTGATCTCGGAGGGCGCCTGCTGTTCCTCGGCGAGGAAAGCGTCGGGTTCGCCGAGCTTGGCACGCTTGGCAACGTGGCCCATTTCCTCGGTCACGATCATCGCGGTGTCCTGATCGAGCACCTGGTTGATGGTCACCATGGTGCTCATCTTCATCAGCACCTTGATCACCTCGGCCGCCTTGACCGACATCTTGTGCGCGAGATCGGCTACCGTGATGGTTTCCGGCACCGTTACCTCGCGCACTACGGGCTCGGTGGGTGCCGAGAATGCGTGCTGCTGCTCGCTCTCTTCCTTGTGAGCAGCGTGCCGCGCCTTGCGCTCGCGCCAGCCCAGGCCGCCCGTGACATCGCCCCGTGTCTTGATGCTGCGGCGCTTAACGGTCTCGTCCTTCCAGACGACTTGCCTAACCTGCTGTTTTTTAGCCTTCTTCTCAGCCTTTTGAGCTTTCTCTTCCGGCTTGACCTCGGGTTTGTGCAGGGTGCCTTCGACATGCGGGCCAGCTGCGGGTCGTGTTTCCTCTGCGTGCTTGCCCTCCGCGACCGCTTCCGCCGCCTCCTGCACCTTCTTGCGGCGCTGCTGCTTCTTTTCCGCGTCTTCCGCCTGACGCGCCGCGAGCTCCGCCTGTTTCTTGGCTTCCGCCTCGCGCAGTGCGATTTGCTCGGCGTCGAGCACCGGCTTGGGCGCTTCGGTCGCTGCCTCGGTGTCAGCCGCATCGCGCTTTACCAACACCCGCTTCTTGCGAACCTCGATGTGAATGGTACGCGACTTGCCGGTACCGTCGGATTTCTTGATTTCGGTGGTCTGCCGGCGCGTGAGCGTGATCTTCTGCTTGGCTTCTCTGGCGCCGTGCGCCAGCCGCAGGTAATCCAGCAGCTGGCTCTTGTCCTTCTCGGTAAGCGGCGTCTCCTCGGTGAGCGCCTTTTTCACGCCGGCAGCCTGCAGCTGCTCGATCAGGAGCGCTGTCGGCAGCCCTAGCTGCTGGGCGAATTCTGTGACGTTGATCTGCGCCATCTCGTCTTTCGGTTAAGCGTTGGTCTCCGCGAACCATGGCGCACGCGCCGCCATGATGAGCTGCTTGGCGCGTTCCGCTTCCAGGCCGGTAAGCTCGATCAGATCGTCGGTGGCGAAGTCGGCGAGCGCTTCCTGGGTACCCACGCCCTTGGCGGCGAGCATGCGCGCCGTGTCGTTGTCCATGCCTTCGACCTTCATCAGGTCCTCGATGTCGTGCTCCACCTGCTCTTCGCTTACGATGGCCTGGGTGAGAAGAGCGTTGCGCGCGCGGCTGCGCAGCTCGTTCACTGTGGCCTCGTCAAAAGCCTCGATCTCCAGCATCTCGCTTAACGGCACGTAGGCGACTTCTTCCAACGTGTTGAAGCCCTCCTGCACCAGGATGTCGGCGACCTCCTCGTCGACATCGAGCTTTTCCATGAACAGCGCCCGCACGCGCGTTGCCTCTTCCTCACCCTTCTTCTGTGACTCTTCGAGCGTCATGATGTTGAGCTCCCAGCCGGTGAGCTCGCTTGCCAGCCGCACGTTCTGGCCGCTGCGGCCGATCGCCTGGGCGAGATTCTCCTCGTCCACTACGATGTCCATGCTGTGCGCTTCCTCGTCCACCTTGATCTTGCTCACTTCCGCCGGGGCCAGCGCATTGACCACAAACTGCGCCGGATCCTCTGCCCACAGGATGATGTCGATCCGCTCTCCGGCAAGCTCCGAGGTCACCGCCTGCACGCGCGAGCCGCGCATGCCGACGCAGGTGCCGATGGGATCGATGCGCCGGTCCTTGGAAAGCACCGCGATCTTGGCGCGTGAACCCGGATCGCGCGCCGCCGCCTTGATCTCGAGCAGTCCATCTTCGAGTTCCGGCACCTCGAGCTCGAACAGTCTCACCAGGAACTCAGGCGCGATGCGCGAAAGAAGCAGTTGCGGGCCGCGGCTCGCGCGGTCGATCTTCCACACATAGGCCCGCACGCGGTCTCCCACCCGCAGGTTCTCCTTGGGAATCATCTGATCGCGCGGCAGCATGGCTTCCAGCCGACCCGATTCGATAATCGCGCTGCCGCGCTCCATGCGCTTGATGACACCGGTGATCAGATGCTCCTTGCGCGCAAGGAAGTCGCTCAGGATCTGCTCGCGCTCCGCATCACGGATCTTTTGCAGGATCACCTGCTTTGCCGTTTGCGCTCCGATGCGGCCGAACTCGACCGGCTCGAGTGGCTGCTCGATGTAGTCGTCGAGCTTGATTTCGGGGTTGCGCTTGCGCGCTTCGGACAGCGCGATCTGGCGCGCCGGCGACTCCACCACCTCGTCCGGCACCGCCTGCCAGCGCCGGAACGATTTGTAGTCGCCGCTCGCCGGATCGACCGCAACCCGCACCTCGACGTCCTCGTGAAAGCGTTTCTTGGTCGCCGATGCCAGCGCCAGCTCAAGCGCGGCGAACACAATGGCCTTGTCGACATTCTTCTCCCGCGCCAAGGCGTCGACCAGCAACAAAATTTCACGACTCATCCCGATCTCCTGCTATAGTTTCGGCACCAGACGCGCTTTTTCCATGTTCCCGAGCTCGAGCGACAGCACCTGGCCGTCGACCTCGAGCTGCACCCTGCCCGCGCCCGCTTCACGCACTACCCCTACGAAGTTGCGCTGCCCGTTCACCGGCACGCGCAGCTTGACGCGCGCCTTCTGTCCGGCAAAACGCACGAAATCCCGTTCTTGCTTCAGCAGCCGGTCCAGTCCCGGCGAGGACACTTCCAACCGTTCGTAATCCACGTTCTCCACTGCCAGCACGCGCGTCACCTGGTGACTGGCCGCGGCGCAGTCGTCCACGTTCACCCCGCCCGGCTTGTCGATGTAGAGGCGCAATAGCCGGCCCCCGGCGGAGCGCTCCAGGTCCACCAACTCGTAACCCATCCCGGCCAACGTCGTTTCCAGTAACCCGTTCAAATCCATGGCGAATCTGCGCCACAAACAAAAAATGGGCGAACCGCCCATCTTGTTTTCACACAGCCTTGAAGTGTAACAAAAATCACGCTGGAATCCAATAGCATAGGCTATTCGAACGAATGAGGAGCAGGCGAAAAAAACTTTATGCTTTAAAATACTTAGCAGATGTTCGTGCTGCTGCTCAGTTTGATCACACCATGTCTCTGCGCGTCCTCTACGTCGACTTCAATTCGTACTTTGCTTCAGTAGAGCAGCAGCTGCGCCCCGAGTTGCGCGGCAGGCCGGTGGCGGTATTGCCAGTGATAGCCGATACGAGCTGCTGTATCGCCGCGAGCTATGAGGCAAAAGAATCCGGGATCAAAACCGGCACCTTGGTACGGGAAGCGAAGCGCCTTTGCCCGGAGCTAAAGCTGGTGGAGGCGCGGCCGGCGGTGTATGTCGATTACCACCATCAATTGGTCGAATCCGTCGAGTCGTGTGCACACGTGGAACGTGTACTGTCGATCGATGAGATGTATTGCGAACTGATTGGGCGTCAGCAGCAGCGCGATCAGGCGCTCGGACTGGCACGCGAGATCAAGTGTGCCGTCTCGGGGAAAGTGGGCACCGAATTGCGCTGCTCGATCGGCATCGCGCCCAATGTGTTTCTTGCAAAGACGGCTTCCGATCTGCAGAAGCCGGACGGTTTGACGGTGATCGAGGAAAACGACCTTCCGGACTGTCTGTTCGGGCTCAAGCTGCGCGATTTGTGCGGCATCGGAGTCAAAATGGAGAAGCGTCTCAATGCGCTTGGCATCCATAGCGTCGAAGCGCTGTGCAAGGCGAGCAAAGTCGCGCTGCGCCAGGCATGGGGCGGCATCGGGGGTGAGCGCATGCATGCCAGGCTGCGTGGGGAATGGGTGCCGGACCTGCAAACTGAACGCTCCAGCGTCGGCCATTCCCACGTTTTGCCGCCGGCGCTGCGCTCGCATCGCACCGCCTGTTCGGTACTGCATCGCCTGCTGCAGAAGGCGGCAATGCGGCTGCGCAGTTACGGTCTAATCACTGGCGCATTGCACGTGCGCGTCAAATGGATTGACGGGCCGTCGTGGGAAAACCAAACCCGGTTCGATCCGACTCAGGATACTTTGCAGCTGATCAACGCGCTCAGAATCCTGTGGGCAGACTACCCCGCGGAATCGAAGTCAATTCCGCTCGCCGTGAGCGTCACGCTGATTGACCTGGACGAACAATCCAATCAGTCGCGCGCTCTGTTTGACAGCATTGAATCGCGCAACAAACTCAATGCCGTGACCGACCGGGTCAATCTGTGTTATGGCAAGAACACCGTCTATTTCGGAGGTGCTCATCTGGCGTTGAGGTCCGCCCCGATGCGGATTGCGTTCAATCACATTCCGGAGCCGGTGGTTGAAGGTGATTGAGTTGCGCGTATTTACGACAGGTTCGGGACGATGTCCTACTTTGGCTCCGGCCGCCGCTACGCGCTTTCCTGACGATGTCCTACTTTGGCTCCGGCCGCCGCTTCGCGGCTTAACTTATCCCCGCGCCGCGGGGATAAGTTAAGCCTGCGCCGCAACAAGCCGACCGAAATTGAACGCTCCGCTTCACTGCGCGATAACAAGAATGTCGGCGTGTTGTCGTTCCGAAAGTAGGACATAGTCAGGGGAACGAACAAAAACAAAAGCCCCACCCGATTTGGGCGGGGCTTTTGTTTTTGTGGGTGCCTGACGATGTCCTACTTTCGCACGGAATACACCGCACTATCATCGGCGCTGAGGCGTTTCACGGCCCTGTTCGGAATGGGAAGGGGTGGGACCACCTCGCCATTGTCGTCAGACGTAGCTCTTGAGCTCTCAGCCGTCAGCGGTCAGCTTTCAGCCAAGAGCCAACATTCGGAAGAAGTAGAGTTTGATTGTCGATTCACGAGTTCAAGCTGACAGCTGATCGCTGACAGCTAACCGCTCACGGTTATAGGATCAAGCCGCACGGGCAATTAGTACCGGTTAGCTCAAAGGATTACTCCTCTTACACATCCGGCCTATCAACGCGGTAGTCTTCCGCGACCCTTCAGGGGGATCAAGTCCCCGGGAAGTCTCATCTTGAGGCGAGTTTCCCGCTTAGATGCTTTCAGCGGTTATCTCTTCCGCACGTAGCTACCCGGCGATGCCACTGGCGTGACAACCGGTACACCAGAGGTGCGTCCACTCCGGTCCTCTCGTACTAGGAGCAGCCCCCCTCAAACTTCCAACGCCCACTGCAGATAGGGACCAAACTGTCTCACGACGTTTTAAACCCAGCTCACGTACCACTTTAAATGGCGAACAGCCATACCCTTGGGACCGGCTACAGCCCCAGGATGTGATGAGCCGACATCGAGGTGCCAAACTCCCCCGTCGATATGAACTCTTGGGAGGAATTAGCCTGTTATCCCCGGCGTACCTTTTATCCGTTGAGCGATGGCCCTTCCATACAGAACCACCGGATCACTATGACCTGCTTTCGCACCTGCTCGACTTGTCAGTCTCGCAGTTAAGCACGC
>JAHFRO010000150.1 GCA_023266245.1 Betaproteobacteria bacterium
CGGGGCTTTGTCCTTAAACTTGAAACCTGAAACTTTAAACTTTAAACTGCCATTGGCCATGCAGCGACGTGAATTCATCAAGATGTGCGCCGCGACCGCGGCGTTCGCGGCGCCCGACGCGTTTGCTGCCAAGGATCTGAAGCCGCGCTTCTATTCGCGCACGCAGCTGGTGGACGAGCAGGAACGGCCACTCAAAATCGCCCGCCTCGTCGTCGGCGAAAACTACATCTTCCACTACCCGTTTGAAGGCACGCCCTGCTTCCTGCTCAACCTGGGCAAGCCGACGGTGCGCGACATGCAGCTCAAGACCGAGACTGGATCCGCTTATCAATGGTCCGGGGGCGTGGGCCCCAACAACGCGATCGTCGGCTATTCTGCAATCTGCGCGCACCGCATGAGCTATCCGACGCCGCAGATCAGCTTCATCAGCTACCGCGACAAGTCGAGCGCCTCCAAGGTCATGCGGCCGAACGTGATTCACTGCTGCTCCGAGCACAGCGAGTACGATCCGGCTTCCGGCGCGCGCGTGGTGGGCGGGCCGGCTCTGCAGCCGCTGTGCGCGATCCTGCTCGAGTACAACAGCAAGAACGACGAGCTTTATGCGATCGGCACGCTGGGCGGAGAGATGTTCAACGCCTTCTTCGCCAAGTTTGATTTCAAGCTCGCGCTCGACTACGGCTCCGGCATGGCGAAGCGTCAGGTGGCGGTACGCACCGTGGTAAAGGACCTGCTGCAGTTCTGCAAGCAGCAGGTCAAGTGTTGACAGCCTGACCCCGTTTGGGGAGGATAGCCGCTCCCGGCCGGGGTAAGGGGAAGACCGTTTCGCCAACACTCAAGGAGGAGCATTCATGAAAAAGACTGTGGCCGTTCTGTCCGGCGTGCTGCTGCTCGCGGCGTGCGCGGGCATGCAGGAGGGCGAGGGACCGGCGGCGAGCGTCAGGCTCGAGCCGCGCAGCGGCTCCAACGTCCAGGGCACCATCCGGTTCGTCCAGATCGGCGATGTGGTGCGCATCACCGGCGAAATCACCGGCCACTCCAAGGGGCCGAAGGGCTTCCACATCCACGAGAAGGGCGACTGCAGCGACCCCAAGGCGATGAGCGCCAGCGGGCATTTCAATCCCCACAAGAGCAAGCACGGCGGGCCGTATGATCCCGTCAAGCATGCGGGCGACCTCGGCAACCTCGCCTTCAACGACCAGGGCGTGGCGAAGATCAACTTCACGGTGGGCGACATATCCGTGAGCAAGGACAAGTCCGACGGCATCATCGGCCGGGCGCTCGTCGTCCACATGGACCCGGACGATCTCAAAACCGATCCGACCGGTAACGCCGGCGGCCGCGTGGCGTGCGGAGTCATCGTCGGCGGCGACGTTGGTGCCAGCCAAGGAAGCTGGAAATACCAGCCATATTGAGACACCATAGCCCGTCGCCGGCATCGGCGGCGGGCTGTGCTGCTTTGAGGATGCCGATTACGCCGACCACGGCGTGATTCATGACCGGAAAGCAGGGTTTTCCCGGAATCCCGAATCCTGCTTCTTGTTCCTGGCGTCTTGGTGATTAAATCTGGCTGTTGCTTTTCCTTGGCGCTCTTGGCGTCTTGGCGGCGAAAGATTTTCTTCAGATCACGCGCGAGTAGCGCCGCACTTCGCGGTCGTGCCGCAGATAGCGGTCGAACACCATGCAGATGTTGCGGATCAGCAGCCGCCCCTTCGCAGTCACGCTGAGCCAGCCGCTTTCGATGGTGAGGAGGCCGAGCTGCTCCAACTCGCGCAGCTCCTCCAGTTCGGCGGCGAAATAGCGGTCGAAATCGATCAGGTAAGCAATCGAGATCGACTCCTTCGACAGCGAGAAATGGCACATCAGCGCCTGGATCACCGCGCGCCGCAGCAGATCGTCCGCGGTGAGCTCGATGCCGCGCATGATCGGAAGTTCTCCCCGGTCGAGGCTGTCGTAATAGTCTTCCAGCGCACGGTGATTCTGGCTGTAGGTCGGCCCGACGGCGCCGATTGCCGACACACCCAGTCCCACTAGATCGCAGTCCGCGCCGACCGAATAGCCCTGGAAGCCACGGCGCAGCCGCCCTTGGCGCTGCGCCACCGCCAGCGCGTCCACCGGGAGCGCGAAGTGATCCATGCCGATATAGACATAGCCGGCTTCGCCGAGGCGCTGCGTCGCCAACACTAGCAGCTTGAGCTTGACGTCAGGTGACGGCAGATCGGCCTGGATGATGCGCCGCTGCGACCTGAACAGGGTGGGCAGGTGCGCGTAGTTATAGAGTGCGATGCGGTCGGGGCGCGCCACCACCACACGCGCGAGCGTGCTGTCGAAGCTCATCTGCGTCTGCTTCGGCAGCCCGTAGATCAGGTCCACGTTGATCGAAGAAAACCCGGCGCGGCGCGCCGCCTCGATCGCACCGAGCGTCTGCTCTTCGCTCTGCAGGCGGTGTACCGCGACCTGAACCCGGCGGTCGAAGTCCTGCACGCCGAAGCTCACGCGGTTAAAGCCCATCTCGCGCAGCGCCGCGATGGCGTCCGAATCAACCGTACGCGGATCGACCTCGATCGCATATTCGCCGTCCCTGGCGAACTCAAAGTGATCGGCGAGCGTGCGCCACAGCGCGCGCAGCTCGGCGACGTTGTAGAAAGTCGGCGTGCCCCCGCCCCAGTGCATCTGGCAAACCCGGGGATCGTCGCGGAACAGCGCCGCCTGCATTGCGATTTCCCGCCCCAGGTAATCGAGATAACGCGCCGCCTTGCCCGCGTCACGCGTCACGATCTTGTTGCAGGCGCAGTAGTAACAAATATCGCGGCAGAACGGCAGGTGCACATAGAGCGACAGCGGCCGGTTGATGCCGCCGATGTTGCGTCGCGCAGCCCACGACGCATAGGCCTCCGGTCCGAACGCTTCGACGAAGCGGTCGGCAGTCGGATACGACGTGTAACGCGGACCGTTGCAGTCCAGCCTGCGGATCAGCTCCAGATCGACTTCGAACGGCAGATGATCAGAAACAGAATTCATGTTAGACCCCCTCGCCTCGCACAACACGCGCGCAGCATGGCCCAGTATCACACCGGCGGCGCTTGTTATTTTGATCTAGGTCAAAACCGATGTAAGATGGCGACGCCCTCCCGCTGTCGATGGTTACCTACGATGCCCTCCCAGCCCTCTTTCATGCCGGTCGACGTTCATAAGCTCAAAACCGTTTGCTCAAGCTGCAGCCTGCGCGAGCTGTGCCTGCCCGCCGGCCTCGATCAGCGCGAGCTGGAGCAGGTCGAACGCGTCGTGAACCGGCGCCGCCCGATCAAGCGCGGCGACTATCTCTATCGCGCGGGCTCGGAGCTGAACTCCCTCTACGCGATCCGCACCGGTTTCATGAAAAGCTGCGTGCTGCACGACGACGGGCGCGAGCAAGTCGCCGGGTTCCACATGATGGGCGATCTGCTGGGGCTCGACGCAATCAGCTCAAACAAGCACACGTGCGATGCGATCGCGCTCGAGGACAGTGAAGTGTGCGAAATCCCGTTTGTTGTGCTCGAGCGATTGAGCCGTGATATTCCTTCGCTGCAGCAACATTTCCACCGCCTCATGAGCCGCGAGATCGTGCGCGATTACGGCGTGATGCTGCTGCTGGGCAGCATGCTCGCGGAGGAGCGGCTGGCGGCATTCCTGCTCAATCTTTCGCAGCGCTTCGCCGCACGCGGCTACTCCTCAACCGAGTTCAACCTGCGAATGACGCGAGAGGAGATCGGCAGTTACCTCGGCCTCAAGCTCGAGACGATCAGCCGCGTGCTGTCACGCTTTCAGGAAGAAGGGCTGATCGAAGTTCAGAGCAAGCGCATCAAAATCGTCAACATGGGCGCATTGCGCGCGCTGATCGGCCAGCACGACTGCCATTAATCCCCGCTATTTCTTTACTACAGCCTGCCGGGCATTGACGATGCGCAGCACGGTCAGCGTGATCTTCCGGCCCGCGAGCCTGCGATTGATTTCATTGACCGCGCTGGCAATCGCATAGCGCTCCGCATCAAAAGAAAACGACACCGCAGGCGAGTACGCCCGGCCCCTGCGCCGCAAGCAGGAACGCCGCGAGCGCAGCGCGCGCGCTCAACGGGCCCCCTGTGCCGTCGCGGCGCCGGCTGGCTGCGAGTCGATCCAGTGGAAGTACTTGAGGTACTGCTTGATCTCCGCGTCCGAGAGGTTCTGGTTCGGCATCGGGATGTTGCCGTATTCCTTCAGCATCGCCTTCGCGTCGGTGTCGGACTCGAGCATCTTGTCGGGCGACTTCAGCCACTTCGTGAGCCACTCGTCACTGCGGCGCTTGGTGACGCCGGCGATGTCGGGCCCGAGCTTCTTGCCCTGTCCGACCGAGTGGCAGGCGAGGCACTTGCTCTCGAACGCGAGCTTGCCCTGCACCGTGTCGGGATCGGTCGGCGTCGCAGACGCCGGGATGTTGTGGTGCTCGAGCTCTTTCTCCTCGGCCTTGGCGCTGGTGGAGATCAGCCCGATCGCGCCCTGCGAGGCGTTGGCGAAGTGGTGATCGACCATAATGTAGGAGCCGGCCTCGGGGATCAGGAACTCGACGATGGCGCTGTTGCTTGATCCGAGCAGCACCGTCTGCATGCCACGGAACTGGTTGTCGGGATTGCCCTCGATCCAGACGCGGTCGAAGATCGTTCCGACCACGTGGAAGCTGGAAGTTTTGCTTGGGCCGACGTTGAGGACATGCAGGCGCACGCGCTCGCCGGCCTTGGCCGGCAGCGGCTTCTTCACCATGCCGTTGTGCACGCCGTTGAACACGGTGTGCGTCGGCTGCGACGCGCGCAGCCGATCGCCGTCGAGCACGTACAGCGGCGCGCCGCCAACCTTGCGCTTGTCCGGATCGGGCTTGGCGTAGAACTCGCTCTGTACGATCACGTACTCGCGGTCGACCTTGGTGGGATAGCCCTCGCGCGGCTCGACGATCACCGCGCCGTACATCCCCGAGGCGATGTGCTCGAGGATCATTGGCGTGCCGCAGTGGTACATGAAGATGCCGGGATAGTTGAGCGTGAACTCAAAGGTGATGGTCTGTCCCGGGGCGATCGAGCGGTACTTGTCCTGCGGTGAGACCATAGCGGCGTGGAAGTCCATCGAGTGCATCATCGGCGCCGCCGTCACCTGCACGCCGGGCACCGGCTCGTCGCTGCGGTTGGTCATGGTAAAGCGGATCTTGTCGCCGACGCGCGCGCGGATGGTGGGCCCGGGCACCTGGTCACCAAAGGTCCAGGCACTGAACTTCACGCCCGGCGCGATCTCGATGATCTTGTGGGTGGTGTCAAGCCGGACTTCCTTGACCGGCGAGGGATCGAGCGGTTTCAGCTCGGCGCCCATGCTGAGGCTGTTCCCCGACGCGAAAGCGCCCTTGTGGCGCTCGCTGGAGAGCGTCGCCGGCGCCGGCTTCAAGTCCATCTTCGCCGGATCGTATGGATCGCTGCGCGAGCCGCATCCAGCGATACTCAGGGTCAGGACGAGCAACAACAGCCTTGATTTCATGACACTCTCCTGTCGAGACTATGCGGTCATTCTGTGCCGGCCGCAAAATGCGCCGTTTGACCTAGATCAAACAAATCCCACTGCTCGGTTGAGGGCGCCGCCGCGTTGTTCTATGTTGGCGCAGATACAGGACAAACATGACAGGGACGCCGTATGGATCAGCGCCTCGATTCGATTACCGCTAGAATCGACCGCATCAAGCAGCTCACCGGCAACTACCGCAGTCCAACGCCGCCGGTGCCGAAGAGCGTCAAGATCGAGCTCACCGCCCGCTGCGACTTCGAGTGTTTTTTCTGCGCCTCGCACACGCGGCCGCGCGAGAAGTCCGATATGCCGTGGGAGTTCTACACACGCA
>JAHFRO010000018.1 GCA_023266245.1 Betaproteobacteria bacterium
GCGCTTTCCGGACGTGGCCGCGCTCGCCGCGGCGGACCTCGATGAGGTGCTGCGGCTCTGGAGCGGGCTCGGTTACTACTCGCGCGCCCGCAATCTGCACCGCGCAGCGGGGGTTGTCGTGCGCGACCACCGCGGCCGGTTTCCGAAGCGCTTCGAAGAGGTCGCGGCGCTGCCGGGGGTGGGGCGCTCCACCGCCGCCGCCATCTGCGTGTTTGCCTACGGCGCGCGGCAGGCCATCCTCGACGGCAACGTGAAGCGCGTGCTGGCGCGGCTCTTCGGCGTCAAAGGGTATCCCGGCGAGCAGCGGGTGGCCGACCGGCTGTGGCGCGAAGCGGAGCGCCTGCTGCCGCGCAGGAGCATCGAGGGCTACACCCAGGGGCTGATGGACCTTGGCGCGACGGTCTGCACGCGGGGCAAACCCGACTGTCCTATCTGCCCGCTGCGCGCGGATTGCGTCGCGTACCGGCGCGGATGGGTAGGCAAAATTCCTTCCGCCAGGCCCCGCAAACCGCTGCCGCACAAGCGGACCGTCATGCTCGCGTTGACCCGCGCCGGCGAAGTCCTGCTCGAGAAGCGCCCGACCGCCGGAATCTGGGGCGGCATGTGGTGTTTGCCCGAGATTGCGCCGAAGGCCGACCTCGAATCGTATTGCCTCAAACGTTTCGGCGCGCACGTCACCGAGATCGATAAGCTGCCGGAGATCGCGCACGGCTTCACGCATTTCAAGCTTGATATCCGCCCGCTGCGGCTGTGGGTGTCTGCGCTCGTGCCACACGCGGCCGAGCCGGGGCACGTCTGGCTGCCGCTCGCCGACGCGCTCAGCGCGGCAATTCCCGCGCCGGTCAGGCGCATCCTCGCCCAGCTGTGAAGGACAAATCAGGATCTTGAACCGCCAAGGACGCCAAGGACGCAAAGGAAATCCAACAACAATTGTTTTTCTTGGCGCCTTGGCGGTTGGATCGGTTCGGGTTTTCTTGGCGTTCTTGGCAGCCTTGGCGGTTCAATTAGTATTTGTCTTTCCTCCGCGTCCTCTGCGTCCTCCGCGGTGAGAGGTTGGGGTTCAGATTCGCGAAGCAGCGTCACCACACCTCGACCTTGCCGCCGGCGGCGCGGATCTTCTCGGCGCGCGCCTGGATGAAACGCTGGAAGTTGGGTTGCTTGCGGTAGGCACCGCTTGCCACGTAGTCGAAGCTCGACGCCAGATGAAACGGCTTCAGATAGGCCTCGATGCGGAACACCTCCTTGCCCCCGGTATCGAAGAACACGATGGTCGGGGTGTAGGCGATCTTAAGCTGGCGCGCCCATTGCTCTGCGGTGGCCGATCTGCCTTGCGGCGTCACCAGCGGCGTCGTGCCGAAGAGCTCGAGCCGCACCACATCGAATCTGTCGACCAACGCGAGCGTCGCTTTGTCCTTGAAGCCCCGCGCGTGTATCTCATCGCATGCCGCGCAATGCTTTTGCTCGAACAGCACGGCGAGCGTATTGGCGGCGGGTTTGCGCGAACGGTCCAGATTGAACGGCGGCTTCAGGAAAAACGGCTCGTCGTGCAGCACGCCGCTCGCGGGTTCCCGCGCATTGCGTTCCAGATAGTCGGCGAAGCTCGTTTTGCCTTCTTGTTTGCCGGCGACGTAGTCGAGCGCGGCGTGAAACTTGTGCGGGGGATAGTAGCCGTTGACGCGCAGCGCCACGTTGCCCTTCTCGTCGAAGAACAGCAGCGTGGGCGTGAACTGCACCTTGAGGAAGGCCGCGAACGCCTTCTCATTTCGTGTTTTTCCGTCGGTCCAGGTGACCTCACGATCGCCCCAGATGTTGACGGCCACCGCGTTGAAATGCCTGCGTGTCTTGTCGACGATGTCCTTCTGGCTGAAGTTGACGCGCATCAGCTCCCGGCAATACGGGCAGCCGTCCTGGCCGAAGTAAACCATCAGACGCTTGCCCTCCGCCGCAGCCTCGCGGAGGTCTTCGCGGATATCGAGAAACGTCTCCTTGAACCATCGTGGAATATCGATCGCGTGCGGGCTCGGATCCAAAACCTCGCC
>JAHFRO010000151.1 GCA_023266245.1 Betaproteobacteria bacterium
TGTAGGTGCGATCGGGGTCAGACCGGTACGATTCCTGGTATTGATCGACCAGGTCGAGCAATGCCGGCAAGTACCAGCCACCCCGGAGAAAACGCGGGAGGTCGTGGCTGAGCTTGGCAATCCGGTTACGACCCGAGTAGACCGTGTTGATCACCCATTTGTAGCCGTTGACGAAATCCGCAACCGATGCCCTGTGCGGCCGCACCACCAAGGTGTAGGTGTTGAAATCGCGCAACAGCGCATTGGGCAACAGCGCGGGTTCGGGTTGTGCCGCCAGCCTGTGAAAATGCGGCGTCCCGGGAATTGGCGTTTCAAAGCACACGTAGCTGGGAACGTAGAGCCCGCAATCGCGCAGCCGGTCAGGAATCGACCGGAGGTAGTCAAGATCGTCCATCTGCGGGCTCAACATCAAACCGGACATGACGAGTATGCCGTGCTCGTGGCACTGGTCGATCATACGGCGCGTCTTGTGAATCGCGTTGTGGTACTTGTGCATGTCGTTGAGCGCTTCCTGGTTGAAACTCTCCAGGCCCACGTAGAGAAAGCGGCAGCCGGAACGCGACATCGCCCGTACCAGCTCCGGATTGATGATGGCGTTGAAGGTGATCGACGAGCCCCACTTGATGTCCAGCGGTTCGAGTGCCTCGCACAGGCGCCGCAGGTACTGCGGGTTGCCGCCGATGTTGTTGTCGTAGAACACCACCATGCCAAGCCGCAAGCGTCGCACGACTCCGCGCAGCATGTCCTGGCCAGCCTTGATGTCGCGCACGACGCTCGCCGCGGGGCGCACGTGATAGCGGGTGCCGATCCCGGTCAGGACGCAGAACTCGCAGCTGAATGGGCAGCCGCGCGTGGCTTCCAGCCCGAGCGGCAACACCTGCTTGCGTGCCAGCGTGTCGAAGCGCGGCACGGGGACGCATTCCGCATCGTAGGGCGCGGCCACGTAGAGCGGCTTGAGCTCGCCCGCGCAGAAATCGCCGTAGACCCGTGGCACGCTGCTCTCGGGATCGCCGATCACCACGGCGTCGAAAAACGGCAGGCACAAGTGCGGATAGGTGCTGGCCATGGTGCCGCCGTAGACCGTCTTGGCGCCGCGGCGGCGCCAGTAATGCGAGATCTGGCGCGCGCGGTCGAAATCCGAGTGCATGCCGGAGATGAACAGCAGGTCGTAATCGCGTTCCCAGTCGGGGTCTTCCCAGGTGTCGTTGATGACTTCGACTTCGACATCGGCGGGGAGCAGTGCTGCAATCAGCGGGCCGATCTGGGGCTGCAGCACGCCGCGGTGATGCTGTCCCTTGCGATGGTAATCGACGAACACGAATATGATTCCGACGTGCATGGTGATCCTCCCCCGGGTTATCGCCTTTGTGGAAATTCCTGCTGACCGGCGCGCTGCGCTGGGGGCGCGCCGGCAGCGCGTTGTCCTCGCAGTGCGCTCCTAAAAGCCTTTCCTGATGATGTGCTGAAGGCTGCAGAGGGTCAGCCGATCGTTATCGAAGCCGACGTGCGTCGTGTTATTACTCGCACTGCCGAATCCGGAGTCCTCCACCGACCACACAGCGTATTTGGGCTTTGCCAGAAAGCTGCGCACGGCTTTGATGTCGTCATCCCGGTAAACGCGCTGGTTGTCGCAGTAGCGCTGCATGCCGGCGAGCGGCACATCGCCGATATCTTCTGCGTCACGGTCCTCCTGCTCGCACACGCCGGACATGAAATACAGCAGCGAGCGGGGGTAGATGAACGCGATCAGCGGGTTCGTGTCCAGCGGGTCCTTGGATTCCAGCGGGTCCTTTAGCGCGAAGCTGCGGAAATTCTTGATGCGCGCGCCGTGCCTGGAAAGGGTCTCCTGGAACAGCTCGGTGGTGACCGCGGCAGCCAGAAAGATCACGTCGAATTTTGCATCCGGCAGGTGTTTTGCCGCGTTTTCCAGGAATTGGCAGACGTAAATCGAGCCGCCGCTGTGCGCAACCAGGATGATGCGCGGCTGCCACCCCTTGTTCCACAGCTGCTGCAGTCCGAGCAGGAAGGCGGTGCCGCCGCAGGTGTTTGCGTCTGCTCCGAAGGCATGCACGATTTCGCGCTTCATTAGAGACCATACAGCGAAGCCGAAATCCGCGACAAAAAATGCGCGCAGGAACTCTTCCACGATGGTCGCGCGCACGCCGTGCGAACGCCCGGTCGCGAAGCGCTTGGCTATGCGGTACAGCGCGTATGCCGTGCGGTACAGCGCGAACGCCGCTCGGTACGGCAGGGCGCGCGTCTGCGGCTTGAACAGCGTGCGGAACGCGCTCCAGCTGAAAATGCCGCGCACCTGTTGCCACAGTGGCCGGGCAATCGACGCGCGCATTTTGCCCAGGACCTCGCCGATGCTGGAATTCCAGATGAAAAAAACGGGATACGCTCCCGCGTCGCGGTAGACTGACAGCAGCCGCTGCGCGATCTCGACGCCTTCTTTTCTGGATACGTTGCCGCCGTGAAAGTGCACGACCAGCGTGTTGCGGTCAGGATCGCCGGCAAGCGTAGTGAACAGTTGGTCGAGATCGGCCTTCGAGGTGCCGGCAAATTTGCCGTCATCGAGGTCGAGGTAGTGGTCTGTCGACAACTGTGTGGCGTCTGGCATGGTGATCCCCCTGTTGCTTGAAGCCTGCGTCTCCGGTGTTCGGAGCGCGCGGCAGCTACGGCGTTGGCGCGCGATCGAGAGCCTGCCGTCAGTGCGGCGCGTTGCGGCCCGCTACGCCCAGGCCGCCCAGCTTGAGGCCGAGCCGGCTCACTGCAATCACCGCCTGCGTGCGGTTGGCGACACCGAGCGCTCTCAGGATCGCCGTGACGTGGATCTTGACCGTGCCCTCGGCGAGCCCGAGCTCGCGGCAGATGATTTTGTTGGGCTTGCCTTGTATTAGCAGCGCCAGCACTTCGCTCTGGCGCCCGGTCAGGCCGAGATCGGCGGGAGCGCGCACCGCGCCCGCCGCCGGTGCGGCTGCGGGCGCTGCGTGCTGGCTCAGAATTTCCGCCGGCAGGTAAACGCCGCCGGCCAGCACCAGCCGCAGCGCGTTGATCATGACGCGGCTCGGCTGCGACTTCGGGATGAAACCCATCGCGCCGCCGTCGATGGCGCGCATCACGTCGTCGCGGCTCTCCGAGCCGGACAGCACCACCACCGGTATCGCCGGGTGCCGCTCGCGGAAGCTGCCGAGCGCGTCGAGCCCGCTCATGCCCGGCAGTTGGATATCGAGCAGGATCAGGCCGAGGTCCGGGTGCTGGTCGGCTGCGGCGAGCGCGTCGGCGCAGTTGCCTGCTTCGAGCACTTCAATATCCGCGTCGAGCTGCTGCAGCACCAGCTTCATGGCTTCGCGGATCAGCGGGTGATCGTCGACGACCAGGATTTTCAAGCGTCCTCCCTCTCACGAAGCTGAATCTTGCCGTCCGCGAGCCCCCTATGACCAAGTCATAGGACTTTGGTCATAGTCTAGCGTATTGCCGCTCCCCGCGCGGCGCCGCTGCGGTAAGACGTTGCGCGCGCGGCGCTTTCGCCCGGTGCTTGCGCCCGGGCTAGGACTCCCGTCCTAGCACATGCGCCCGATATGAGACCTTCGCTTCGTTCTCCAGAATTCCTCCTCAGAGAGTTCGAGTGAGCTCTCGCCGCACAGCCGGGGCGGATCGATCCGGCACAGCGTAAGGAGGCAATCATGAACATCGGCACACAACATCTCAGCGTCATCGCGGGCGCGCCGGGCGGCGAATCGTCCCAGCAAGCCCACGCGCCGCGGCGCGACGTGGCAATAGCGGTGATCGTCGCGGCGGTGCTGCTGTTGGGCGCGGCGATCGGCGGGGCGTTCTCGACGAGGTCCGAAGTGGACGCGGCGGCGCACAGTGTGTCACCCGCGCCGGAACCGACCGAAGGCTTCGTGTATTTCCCGTCCCAGTACGTCAACCAGGCGACTGAGGTCGAGGAACACATCCAGGCGTTCTGACGTACCGTCGATGCGGCGCGAAAGCCGTGAACACGATACATAGTCCGCTGGTGGCCGTGCTTGCGGTGGCGTGCCAGGCATCGCCAGCCGCTGCCAGCGGGGATCGATGGATTCACGGCCGCAGCGGCCTCGATCACCACCTTCCGCTCGTCACCGCAGAGTTGCTAGAACCGCGATCGGTGAAATGACGCTGCCCAGACACGCGAGTCAGTGACCACCAGAAATACAGAAGGAGATCGCCATGTTAAGTGAATATGAAGCGCAGAAACTGAAGTACGACATGAAGCAGGAATTGGATGCTACATCTAGCGCCGTATACAAGTGCGCAGCGTGGCTGCTGGTCGTTGTGGCGCTCGCGCTGATCGGATCCGCGATCGATCTGCAGCGCGATGTTGCCGGCAATACCGCACCCGCGGCGAAGCGCGCGGCCGTGCAGCATCACGACCGTGTGTCGATCGCCGAGACCCGGAAGGTGTTGGAGGAGCGTCGCAAGCGCTTCGAGTCGCACCCGCCGGTGCAAGCCGTGCGCAGTTCGGAGGCGGCGGAGATCGATAGGGCGCAGGGGCCTGAGATCGACGAACTCACGTTGATCACCCGTTCCAGCGATTGATTGTTTCTGCGAGCGGCATGCTCGCTGTCCGGAGCAGCGGGCGCGAAACCGCTACGCGCAGGCAGCAGGTTGCGACGTCAATCCCGGCTCGTGGAGGTGACGACCGGCCGCTTCGGGTCGCTACACCACTCGCTCCACGAGCCGGGGTAAAGGCGGGAGCCGGCGAGGCCGGCGATCTCCATGGCGAGCAGATTGTGGCAGGCGGTGACGCCGGAGCCGCAGTAATGGATGACTTCAACCGGCGGGACCGGGCCGAGCGCTGCGGTAAATTCCCGTTTCAGCTCCGCGGGCGGCTTGAAGCGGCCGTCCGCGCGCAGGTTGAGCTTGAAGAAGCGGTTCGCCGCGCCCGGTATGTGCCCTGCGACGGGGTCGAGCGTCTCGTTCTCGCCGCGGAAGCGGTCCGGGCTGCGCGCATCGAGCAGCAACGGCCGCGCATTGCCAAGCGAGGCCGTAACGGAGGCAGCGTCCAGAGCAAGCTCCAGGCGGCGGCGCGCGACGAATTCCTTGGGGTTAACTTGCGGTAGCTGGGCCGTCACAGGTAGCCCGGCCTTCACCCACGCCTCCCAGCCGCCGTCGAGGACGGCGGCGGCCTCGTGGCCCAGCGCCAGCGCAGCATCCACCACAGCCGCGCGGCATAGTACCCGCCGCTCGCATCTAGGCGACGACCTGCGCGTCGTTACCGATTCCCAGCGCGCCGAGGCGCTGCGTGAACCGGTCCGCGTCGGGGAGGGCGGATCATTGACAGGTCCGATTTAGGCTTCTAACATCGTTTGGCCTTTCCCGCAGCACCCTCAAC
This sequence comes from Betaproteobacteria bacterium, assembly GCA_023266245.1. Classification (GTDB taxonomy): domain Bacteria; phylum Pseudomonadota; class Gammaproteobacteria; order Burkholderiales; family SG8-41; genus SG8-41. Next base: position 5,378 of record JAHFRO010000151.1, read on the forward strand.
AAGGAGGAGAAAATCGATGCGTACCGCTCTGAGAAATACCTTTGCGCTGACGGCGCTTGCGGCCGTCCTGGGCTTTGTGGTGCCGGCCGGCGCGCAGCAGCCGGCGGGTGTGAAGAATCTCAAGTTCCAGTCCACGTGGCCCGCGAGCCTGACGCTGCAGGACAACTTCAAGTTCTTCACCGAGCGGGTGGACAAGCTTACCGCCGGACAGCTCAAGATCGAGGCGCTCGCCGCGGGCCAGATCGTGCCGGCGTTCGAGGTGCTGGACGCCACGCACAAAAAGGTGATCGACGGCGCCCACGCGATCTCCTACTACTGGGTCGGCAAGAACAAGGCCGCGACGCTGTTTTCGGCCACGCCTGCTGGCATCTTCGGCATGGACCAACTGGACTTCATGGGCT
>JAHFRO010000152.1:0-1650 GCA_023266245.1 Betaproteobacteria bacterium
CGGTGCGCCACGCGAACAGCAGCAGCGAGCCGCCGATCACCAGCGTGAGAAAGGTCAGGATAAAAACGCCGCGCGCGGGATCGGTGGCGAACGCGTGCACCGAAGTGAGCACGCCCGAGCGCACCAGGAAGGTGCCGAGCAGGCTCAGGGCGAACGTGAAGATCGCGAGCAGGACGGTCCAGCTGCGGAAGCTGCCGCGCTTTTCGGTCACCGCCAGCGAATGTATCAAAGCCGTTCCCATCAACCACGGCATGAAGGAGGCATTCTCCACCGGGTCCCAGAACCACCAGCCGCCCCAGCCCAGCTCGTAGTACGCCCATCCGCTGCCGAGCGCGACGCCGAGCGTGAGAAACATCCACGCCACCGTGGTCCACGGGCGCGACCAGCGCGCCCACGCGGCATCGAGCCGGCCGGAGAGCAGCGCCGCGATGGCGAATGAGAACGCAACCGAAAACCCGACATAGCCCATGTAGAGCGTCGGCGGATGTATCACCATGCCCGGGTCCTGCAGCAGGGGATTCAAGTCGCGTCCATCGGCAGGCGCCGGGAACAGCCGCACGAACGGGTTCGAGGTGAACAGCATAAAGGAGAGGAACCCGGCGCTCACCAGCCCCATCACGCCCAGGACCCGCGCCACCATTTCGTCCGGCAGGTGGCGGCTGAACACCGACACCGCGGTCATCCACACACCGAGCATCAGGGTCCACAGCAGGAGCGAGCCCTCGTGCCCGCCCCATACGCCGGCGACGCGGTACGGCAGGGGCAGCGCGGAATTGGAATTGGACGCCACGTAGGCAACCGTGAAGTCGTTCGCGACGAAGGCGTAGGTGAGACAGCCAAAGGCAATCGCGATGAACACGAACTGCCCCTGCGCCGCCGGCCGCGCCGCGCTCATCCAGGCAGCGTCGCCGCGCGCCGCGCCGGCGAGCCCCACCACGGCTTGTGCAAGCGCGAGACAGAGCGCGAGCGCCAGCGCGAACTGTCCGATCTCGGGTATCATCGGCGCCCTGCGCTCTCCGGAATGACCAGGGTGCGTGCCGCTTTCTGGTTCGCCGCGTGCGCCTGCTTGAGCGCTTCGGCCGCCTCCGGAGGCATGTAATTCTCGTCGTGCTTGGCGAGCACCTCGCTCGCGTGGAACACCCCGTCGGTGTCGAGGCGGCCCTGCGTGACCACGCCTTTGCCTTCGCGGAAGAGGTCGGGCAGGATGCCGCGGTAGACGACCGGGATGCTCCTGGCGGTGTCGGTGACCACGAACTGCACGGTGACGCCGTCCGCCTGGCGCTTCACGCTGCCCGGCGTGACCAGCCCGCCGATGCGGAAGGTGCGTCCCTGCGGCGCCTGGTTCTCAGCCACCTGCGTGGGGGTGAAAAAGAACACCAGGTTCTGGTTGAACGCGCTCAACACGAGCGCGGCGGCGACTCCCAGCGCGGCGACGCCGCCCGCGATCATCGCCAGCCGTTTATGCCTGGGCTTCATGGGTTGCCCTGCCGGGCCGCGCCGCGGGCGCGGCCGAGCCGCCCGAGCATGTCGCGCTCGCGCAACGCCAGCCACACGATTTCCATCACCATCAGACCCAGAGTCACGATGTACGATCCCCAGACGTAGAGCGCGTAACCGCCCATCGCAAAGAAATCACTCCAGCTGCCCCAG
>JAHFRO010000152.1:1750-5765 GCA_023266245.1 Betaproteobacteria bacterium
ATCAGCTCCGAAGTCAGGCGCGCGTCCCACACCCACCAGGCGCCCCAGGTCGGCTTGCCCCACAGCGATCCGGTCCACAACGCGATGAAAGTGAACAGGGCCCCGGTCGGCGCCAGCGCGCTCGCCATCATGCCCGATAACCGCGTATTGAACGCGAGCCCGATCCCGGCCCAGAACGCCATCACCAGGTAGAGGAACATCGACATCCACGCGGCCGGCACGTGGATGAAGATGATGCGGTAGGCCTCGCCCTGCTGCTGGTCGGTAGGGGCGACGAAGAACCCCACGTACAGGCCCGCCCCGCAGAACACGATCGTCGCGGCGATGAACCACGGCGCGAGCATACCCGCCAGCGGGAAGAACGTCTGCGGCGAGGCGTACTTGAACCAGTTGATGTTGCCGCTCATTCGACCGAGATGCGCAACGCCACCGCCACCACCCACGGGGCGAAAGCCGCTGCGACCACCAGAAACGCGCTCAGCAGCAGGAGGTGGGCGCCGGCGCCCAGGCCTGCCGCCGCCGCTTCCACGGTGCCCGTTCCGATGACCAGCACCGGAACATAAAGCGGCAGCACCAGCAGCGCGAGCAGCGCCCCGCCGCCCCGCAGACCGAGCGTGAGCGCCGCGCCGATTGCGCCGATCAGGCTCAAAGCCGGCGTGCCGAGGACCAGAGATAGCATCAATACGCCGAATGATTGTTGAGGAAAATCAAATTGTAGCGCCAAAACCGGGGCCATCAGGACGAGCGGCAGGCCGGAGATCAACCAATGGGCGACCATTTTTGCCGCCACGATCATACCTAAAGGAGTCGCGCTGAGCAGCATTTGTTCCAGCGTGCCGTCGGCATGGTCCGCCGCGAACATGCGGTTGAGCGCCAGCATCGAGGCGAGCAGCGCGGCGACCCAGATGACGCCGGGCGCGATCGTGCGCAGCAGACCCGGTTCCGGCCCCACGCCAAGCGGGAACAGGCTCACCACGATGACGAAGAACAGCAGCACGGTGAGCACGTCGGAGCGCCGCCGCATGGCGAGCAGCAGGTCGCGGTGGATCACGCAGCGCAGCGCCGCCAGCATCCTAGAACCCGTGAACGGTGAACAGTGAGCGGTGAACAGTGAACAGACGAAGTAGCATTGGTTTCGACGGCCCCTTTCTCCGTTTACCGTTCACTCGCGGCCCGTGCTTTCGCCTGCGGCCGCGCCGAGGTCGATGCGCAGCGACACCGCGGCGGCGATCGGCGCTTCGTAGTGAGTGGTGTACACCACCGTGGCGCCCCGCGCGACGTGCTGCGCGGTCATCTCCTGCAGGTATTCCACGGCGGCGGCATCGAGCGCCGTGAACGGCTCGTCCAGGACCCACAGCGGAACGGCCTCGCTCAGCGCGAGCCGCGTCAGCGCCACGCGCCGCCGCTGCCCCTGCGACAGCACGCGCGCGGGCAGGCTCTCGCACCCGGCGAGGCCGAGCCGGCGCAATGCCGTGCAAACCCGATCGCCGCTTACCTTCACGCCGGCGAGCGTGCACGCCACCATCAGGTTCTCGGCGGCGGTCAGATCGTCCTTGACGGCGTTGGCGTGCCCGATGTACACGAGTTGCCTCCAGAATTCCTCGCGCAGCCGCCGGGTGTCGTCGCCGCGCCAGCGCACTTCGCCCCGGGTCGGGGCGAGCAGTCCGCACACGATGCGCAGCAGGCTGGTCTTGCCGCTGCCGTTGGCTCCCGCGATCCGCAGCAGCTCGCCGCCGCGCAGCGTAAACCCGAGACCGCTGAATAGCGTGCGCTCACCGCGTGCGCACTGGAGGTCAACCGCCTCGAGCATCTGTTGACGTGCTTTCCTGGGAAAAGTCGCGCGCCGGGCGTGGGGCCGGAATCTAGAACGGGCGGCCGGTTTTTTTCGGCCATCGTTGTAATCGGCTATTCTATACCTGCCGCATGAAAGCTTTAACTTCGAACGTGCTCAAGCTCCTCGCCGACGGTGAGTTCCATTCCGGCGAGGTGCTCGCGGACGCCCTCGATGTCTCGCGCGGCAGCGTCTGGCACGCGATCCGGGATCTGGAGGCGATGGAGCTCGAGGTCTACAAGGTGCACGGCCGCGGCTACCGCCTGCCGCAACCGCTCTCGCTGCTCGACTACGCTGCAATCGAACGCCGCCTCGGGGCACATGCCGCGCGCTTTACGCTCGACATCCGCGGGAGCGTTGACTCGACCAACACGCTGCTGCTCGAGCGCGCCGCCGCCGGCGCGCCCGGCGGGGCCGTGCTCGCCGCGGAATGGCAGGCAGGCGGGCGCGGCCGGCTCGGGCGCGCCTGGCACGCCGGCGTGGGCGGCGCGCTCACTTTTTCGCTGCTGTGGCGTTTCACGCGGGGCGCGGGCGCGCTCTCGGGCCTGAGCCTCGCGGTCGGGGTGGCGCTCGCCCGCGCGCTGCAGGCGATCGGTGCGCGCGGCGTCGCCCTCAAATGGCCGAACGACGTGGTGTGGCGCGGTCGCAAGCTCGCCGGCATCCTCACCGAGCTGCAGGGCGACGTGCTGGGGCCGACCGCGGCGGTGATCGGGATCGGGCTCAACGTGCGCCTGTCGGCCGCGACACGCGCGCGCATCGAGCAGGCGGCGACCGATCTCGAAACGGCGTGCGGCGGCGCGCTCGACCGCAATCTCCTTCTGGTGCGCCTGCTGATCGAGCTCGATCGCGTGCTGGAAGCGTTCGCGGGCGAGGGCTTCGCGCCGCTGCGTGCCGAGTGGCAGCGTTACCACGCCCACCAGGGCAGGCGCGTGACCCTGCTGCTGCCGGGCGGCGCGCGCCAGCGCGGGCGCGCGCGCGGTGTAGCGGAGGACGGCGCGTTCGTGCTCGAGACGCGCGCGGGAATGAAGCATTATCACAGCGGCGAAATCAGCCTGCGCTCCGGCTCTGCGAGCAGCCTGAAAACAACGATGGAAGCCGCAGATAAACGCAGATAAACACAGATAAAATCAAACAACCAAAGGCTTTAGCCACAGAGAGCACAGAGAACACTGAGAATGAAAAATCAAACCCGATTTGCCTTTTGTTCTTGTTCTCTCTGTGAACTCTGTGTTCTCTGTGGCTGGATTTCTGGTTTCATCCGCGGTTATCCGCGGTTAAAATTTGATTTCTGACGAACAGGATGCGCGCATGAAGGTGCTCGCAATCGACGCCGGCAACAGCCGCATCAAGTGGGGCTTGCACGACGGCGAGGGCTGGCTCGCGCAATCGTGGGTGAGTACGGCGGAGGCGGAGCAGCTCGCCGCGGCGTGGAAGGACTTGCCGCAACCCGATGTCGTGGTGGTTTCCAACGTCGCAGGCGGGGCAGTGGCGCAGCAGCTCGTGACGGCGGTGGGACGCTTCAAGCAGGGGCCCAGGTTCGTGCGCAGCCAGGCGCAGCAGTGCGGCGTCAGGAGCTGCTACGAGGATCCGGCGCAGCTCGGCTCCGACCGCTGGGCGGCGCTGGTCGGCGCCTGGCATCTCTACCAGGGCCCGAGCGTGGTGGTGAATGCGGGTACGATGATGACGGCAGACGCCTTGAGTCGTGACGGTGTGTTCCTGGGCGGCGTGATCGTCGCGGGCGTGGACCTCATGCGCGAAGCACTGGCGCGCGCCACCGCCGGGCTCAGGGTGGAGGATGGCCGCTACACCTTCTTTCCTGCTTCGACCGCGGACGCGATCATGAGCGGGGCGATCAACGCGCTCGCGGGCACGATCGAGCGCATGCAGCGCTTCATGCGGGAGAGGGGCGAAGGCGATCCGCTGGTGGTGCTTTCGGGCGGTGCGGCTGCCGCCGTCGAGTTCGCGCTTAACGCGCGCGTCGAGGTCGTGGATAATCTGGTGCTGGAGGGACTGGTGCGCATCGCCCTTGAATCAGAAAAGTGAGTCGTGATTCGTGAATCATGAGTCGACTAAACCGGTGCTGAGAATCGTCGGATCACGGATCGCCGATCACGGCGCATGTTTTGTCAGTCACACATCACCAGTCACGTCTCATTAGTCACGCATCACCAGTCACGCCTCATC
>JAHFRO010000153.1 GCA_023266245.1 Betaproteobacteria bacterium
CCAACGGCGGCGGCCCGGGGCTGGTGGAAAACCTGACCCAATCGGCGATTAAAAACGGCATCGAGATCCGGTACGAGACGCGCGCAGTCGAGCTGATATACGACGGCGAGAAAGTCACGGGCGTCAAAGCCAAGCAGCGCGGCAAGCCGATCGAGCTGCGCGCGCAATCGGTGGTGCTCGCGTGCGGCGGCTTCGAGGCCAATCCCGAGTGGCGCACGCGCTATCTCGGCCCGGGCTGGGAGCTCGCCAAGGTGCGCGGCACGCGCTTCAACGTCGGCGATGGCCTGCGCATGGCGCTCGACATCGGCGCCGCGCCCTACGGCAACTGGTCGGGGTGTCACGCGACCGGCTGGGACCGTTACGCGCCGGAATTCGGCGACCTCGCGGTGGGCGACCAGTTCGAGAAGCACAGCTATATCTTCGGCCTCTTGATCAACGCCGACGGCAAGCGCTTCGTCGACGAAGGCGCCGATTTCCACTCGTTCACCTACGCCAAATACGGGGCGGAAGTACTCAAGCAGCCGGGGCAGTTCGCGTGGCAGGTGTTCGACCACAAGGTGAAGCACATCCTGCGCCCGGAGTACCGCGTCAAGCAGGTCACCAAAGTTGCTGCCGACACGCTCGAAGAGCTGGCGCTGATACTCGAGGGCGTGGATCCGGAGGGTTTTCTCAAGACCGTGCGCGAGTTCAACGCCGCGGTGCGCACCGACATTGCGTTCAACCATGTGGTCAAGGACGGACGCGGCACGCAAGGCATCGAGCCGCCGAAAACCAACTGGGCCAATCCGCTCGACACCCCGCCGTTTGAGGCCTATGCGACGACCTGCGGCATCACCTTCACGTTCGGCGGGCTGCGCATCGACCACGACGGCGGCCAGGTGCTCGATCTCAACCTGGTGCCAATCCCGGGGCTTTACGCGTGCGGTGAAATGGTGGGGGGATTGTTCTACTTCAACTATGCGAGCGGCACCGGATTAGTATCAGGCGCGGTATTCGGCCGCATCGCGGGTCGCGGCGCCGCAAAAGCAGCAAAAAATTAGCCACCAAAACGCCAAGAGCGCCAAGAAACCGTGCGCCTAGTGCCGTTCCAACTTGTTTCTCCAAATTGCGGCGATTCGGCTGGCGCGGATAGTCGGCACCTGGAGAAACGGTTGGATTGGCATAAATAGTTGGAACGGCACTAGTCCCGAGCCCCGCTCTTCCCTTCTGCCTGCTGCCTTCTGCCTTCTGCCTCCCCCTTCACCGTTCACCTATCACTCCATTCGGCCGTGCCCGAAAAGACGGTTGCACACTAGTATCAGATACGATACTATCGTGAATGCCCTCACGCGGCAAACTGCTCGCACGCATGCGCGCCAATCCTCGCGATTGGCGCATAGAGGATCTGGAAACACTAGCGCGGCACTATGGAATTTCGGTGCGCAAGCCGGGAGGAAGTCACGTGATCTTCTTCCACCCCGCCAGTTCCGAAATGTTATCGGTGCCGGCGCGGCGTCCGATCAAGCCCGTGTATGTGCGGCGTTTCGTGGCGTTAATTGAACAGCTCATGCCCCATGAAGACGAAAGCTAAACACCGGCCGGCGGCCAAGGCACCGACGACGCGGGTCGTTGCGCGGGAACGCGTCGCGCCCTACCACGTTGGCGGGGACGATTATCCGTTTATCGTGCGCCCGCTGACGGCAGAGGAAGGCGGGGGCTATTTGATCGAGTTCCCCGATCTGCCGGGCTGCATTTCCGACGGCGAAACCGTTGAAGAAGCGATCGCCAACGGAATGGACGCCAAGCGCGCGTGGCTCACCGTGGCCAAGCAAGAGGGCCGCCCGCTCCCGGAGCCCGGCGAGCAGCTCAGCGGAAAATGGGTGCAGCGAGTACCCAAATCGCTGCATGCCCGGCTCGTTGAGCGCGCGGCGCGGGAAGGTGTCAGTTTGAATATGCTTGTCGTATCGCTGATCGCCCAAGGACTCGGCAAACCGTCAAAGTAGTGCGACTAAGAACTGGTCGCGGCGGCGAAGGAAGCACTGGCGCATTAGGCTTTCCTGGCGTACTGTGCCCCTCGCAAACTTGGGTAAGTTCACTCCGACCTCGTCTCAATACAGAAAACCGCATGTCAGCGCAAACTAAACCGAAATCAAAAGGGATTGTTTCTTGGCCGGTGGATGAACGACCACGGGAGCGGTTGCTGTCGCGAGGAGCGCATGCTGTGACGGAGGCGGAGCTTCTCGCTATTCTTCTCCGCGTTGGTGTTCGCGGTAAGAGCGCCATCGAGCTTGGTCGGGAGTTGTTGAAGCGATTCGGGTCGTTGCAGAGGATGATGAATGCGCCTCTAAGTGATTGGAAGGGAATCAAAGGGCTGGGTACGGCAAAGGTGGCACAGGTGCAGGCGGCCTTGGAATTGGGGCGGCGAGTGGCACTACCATCGAATGCAGAGAAAAGATATATCAAAGGCACGAAGCAAGCGGCAGAGTATTTTACGGCGCGGTTGCGAGGGTTACCGGCAGAGCATTTTCGAGTGGCGTACTTGAACCGTCAGTGTCGACTGCTGGAGGATTCGCTGATTGCCGAGGGGACAGTGGACAACGTGCGACCGCACATCCGCACGATTGTGGCGAAGGCGCTGCAAACAAATGCCTCGGCGCTAATCGCCGCGCACAATCATCCCTCGGGCGTGGCCGAGCCAAGCGAATCAGACAAAATTCTGACACGCGACCTGCTTGCCGCATGTCAGCCAATCGGCATCAAGGTTGTGGAGCATTTGATCGTGAGCGAGAACGGCTGTTTCAGCTTTGCAGACGCGGGACTGTTGGACGAGATCAGTCTTGAAGTGCTCGCCCCGTCGTCAGCGAGAGGATCGTGAAATTATGACACCCGAACAAGCACAACAAGTGATTCACATTCTTCAGAGCGGCGAGGAGCTTTCGCCAGAATGGGCGCGCATCTTATTCCCGCCGGAGAAACGCGAATACGAACTGGTGTATCACGGCAAGGAGCGCGAGGAGGACATTCTCGCCAACACGCTGGCTGTACCGCTGCAGGCAGTGCGCACATTCGGCAAGAACGGCGGCGACAACTGGCAAAACATGCTCATCTTCGGCGACAACCTCCAGGTGATGAAGTCGCTGCTGGAATTGAAAAAGGCCGGCAAGCTCTGCAATGCCGACGGTAACCTCCCCGAACAAGATCGCACTGCACTTGGATCGCTAGGATCAACACTTGCCGAGTTTAGCGTAATCCTTAAGGGCATAGCCGAGCCAACGGAGGGCCATAAAGCTCTAGGTGAGCGAATCAAGACAACTTTCCCTAATGGTTTAAATCCAGCATTAACAAAGCAGATTTCCGGGTGGCTTCCAAAGTTCTTGTACTTCAGCGAGTACTTTACTCTTCCCGGGATAGTCTCCATCAACGACTTTCTCCAACGCAAGCAAAACAATCAACTCCAAGATAAATTGCGGGTATTCGAAGCGCTGCTGGAGCTCGCTGGCACGACACCCGAACAGGTTAATCAGTACGGGAAATTCGAAGACTTGAATGCAGCACTACGCGCGATCTCAAATCAGATCAGCGACGAGATCTTCAACTATTGGACACAGAACAAACATCTGGATGCGACGCTGAGATTTGATGCAGGCCGCCCAGAAGACCCTCCACCATACAACTCAGGCTTCGTTTTTCGTACAAGGATTGATAATCGGCGGCATCGAGTAGATACCAGTTTCAGCGAAAGAAGCAGCGGGTTCGTCTGGTTTTTTTCATTCCTCGTTTGGTTCTCGCAACTTCAGAAGCGATATGGCAAGAAACTGCTCGTTCTTTTGGATGAACCAGGACTAACTTTACACGCGCGAGCGCAGGGAGACCTACTGCGCTATATCAATGAACGACTCCGCCCAAAGTATCAGGTGATCTACACGACGCACTCCCCGTTCATGGTGGACCCCGATAACTTGCTCTCAGCCAGAACCGTCGAAGACGTGGTTACAAGGGACGACGTGCCTTTGGGCACGAAGATTGGCGACCGAGTGTTCAGCACTGATCCAGACACGATCTCACCATTACAGCGGGCGCTTGATTATCAAATTACGCAAACCCTATTTGTAGGCCGCCATACCTTGCTTGTCGAAGGACCCTCTGATCTTTCGTACATCAAGTGGTTTTCAAACCAACTCAAACTGAAAAATCGAACTACACTTGACTATAAATGGACGATTTGCATCGTTGGCGGCGTTGATCGCATCGCTGGCTTCGCCTCACTATTTAAGGGCAACGGACTGAACATAGCCGCCGTTGTTGACTTCCATGACGGCCTGAGGAATCGCATTGCGAACGCTAAGCAAGCAATCGGGCACGACAGGGTACTCACAGCCGACAAGTACGCTGCACAGAAAGAAGCGGACATTGAGGATGTTCTAGGGAGAGATTTCTATGTGGCTCTGGTTAATTCTGCTTATAACCTGACTGGCTCTGATCGTCTGCCCAAGACTCGTCCCAGCAGCGCAGCATCAAGAGTAGTAAAAGAAGTGGAGGCGCACTTCTCAAATTTGCCACCTCGATATGAAGCCTTCGAACACTTCAAACCTGCCTCGTGGTTGTTTCTAACGAATGATGAGGGTACGAAGTTACCAGGATTTAACGCAGCGTTGGACAAAATGGAAGCCCTCATAAAAGATTTGAACCCGCTCCTCTTGCCATAGCTAGTCCAGTTGATAAATTAATTCCGGCGCTCTAGAGAAATTGGCTGCCCCATAGACAAAAAAGGGGGCGGAGCGAACTTACCCAAGTTTAACGGACACTTCAAAGGGGGATACTGGCCTTGAGAGGAGTGTGCCGTGAAACGCAAGCCACACTGTTCGCACTTTGCTTCGCATTTGGCGGCAGCGTAGTTCATGCTCAGGCGTATCCCGACAGGCCAATTCGACTCATCCTGCCGTTCACACCAGGCGGCAACGCCGACATCGTCGGCCGCATCGCCGGGGCCAGCGCCGCGACGGCGGCGAAGCAATGAGCTTCGCCAAGCGTTAAATTTTGAATTTTGAGTGTTGAATCTTGAGATTCTTCGATTTCGGATGATTGACACTCAACACGAAACATTCATCACTCAACATTGCTTTTGACATGGGTCACGAAGCAACGTCAGACAATCGTTACACGCGCGGCATCGCCGAATTCGTGTCGGGATTGCGCTTTGAGGCGATCCCGCCGGAAGTGCTCGCGCGCATCAAGCTCCTGATGCTCGATGCACTCGGCTGCGCGATTTACGGCGCCGAGCTGGAATGGAGCCGCATACTCCAGCGGCGGCTCGGTGAGCTCGACGCGACCCGCGCGTGCGCCGTCTGGGGCACCAGGCAAAAGCTGTCGGCGCCGCACGCCGCGCTCGTCAACGGCACGCAAGTGCAGGGCTTCGAGCTCGACGACGTGCATCGCGAGGGCGTGCTGCACGTCGGCGCCGTAGTACTGCCGGCATTGATCGCGATCGCCGAGCTCAAGCCCGGCATGAGCGGGAGGGAATTTCTCGCCGCCGCGGTCGCGGGTTACGAGATCGGGCCGCGCGTCGGCATCTGCATGGGTCCCGAGCACATCACCCAGGGCTGGCACTCGGGCGCAACCCTCGGCGTGTTTTCCGCCGCTGCCGGAGCAGCGCGCGGATTGAAGCTCGATGCCGGCAAAACCGTGCACGCGCTCGGCATCGCCGGCACGCAGGCCGCGGGTCTCATGGCGGCGCAATACGGCGCGATGGTGAAGCGCATGCACGCGGGCCGCT